>RXJR01000021.1:40000-219246 GCA_003963305.1 Candidatus Melainabacteria bacterium
ACTCTCCGTTGTCAAAAACCACCAGGAGTACTGATGATTGTTAAACGTTTAGTTTGCCTACTCAAAGCTTTTGACAGGCGCCTTGATGGCTATTCAGTTATCAGGGTTCAACGTCGTGTCGACCGAGCAATCACTCAGTGACACGCAACAAGATAAATCATATCAACGAGGCCCAAAGGTGTCAACTCGCAAAAAGCGCCAAAACAGCCATTTTCACTATGTTGTAGCAATTCGAGATATATACTTTTCCTTTAGATTTGCATTTTGACGGTCGCTCGCAATGGACTGAAAACGCGCTTGATTGGCGGTCTTCGGCATTGAAAGCACTGGCAAATTCGGATGGCAAGTAATTTTCCAGCAGTAGAAATAAGTCACGTGTTATTTGCCACGGGTAGTCAATATGCGCACAGGGAGCCGATCTAGATTCTATATATAGGAATTTCCCAAAATTTTTTGAGCAGTTAGAGTGATGGTTTCAGTGGGAATACGCACTCACGGGCGCAGGGACCGGGGCACGTAACACCCGGTGTGATGCGTGCCAGGTCCAGTCGGTACAAATCACACGCAGGCGTGCTGCGTCGGGTCCAACGCATCTCCGCTGCGCCATAAGTCGCGCTGTGGGCGTGTCCAGTGCCCATGAGCGGAACACTAATGAACTATGCTCCCCAACACCCCGGTTGCAAAGAGAAGCAAATCCTTGCGCTCTATATAGAAGATTCGGAAAAACTGTTATACGGCTGAGCTAAATCTAGACATCAAACTGTGCGCCGTACTCATGCTCTCAGGGACGTGCAGAAAGCAACACGCTCTCGTCAAGGCAGCGCCTGCACTACCAGCGGTGCCTAACGTTACATTACCTGCCGCGCCAAAATCATGGGCGCCGCACGCTTTCTCGCACCGCTCACCAGCAAAATACGTTGCTCTCGCAACTCGCATAAGAGGAATGAGTTTGCCAGCTTGAAAAGCGCACGATTTTGAACGTCACTAGGCGAGACATTCTGATGCTGCTCCTCGATAGACTGCACATACTGTTGATAAGCTTGAGCCGCAGCGGTGCTATTGCCGTAATCGATGACAAGCAGCTTCATACGCTCGCGGAAAGGCGCCTGATACTGATAATCAGCGATACCGCCGCCGCGAGAATTAGGAATCGCCAGTAGATTCAAAGACGGCGCAGGAAAAAATCGTCGCGCCGAGACTGGTCCCAGGACTAATCTTTCGCTACCACGAACCCGATCAAGGCTGGGCAACCGCATCACAACCTGAGGTAATTCACCGTGCCCGGCAATGGAGTTTGTTAGTTGAGTGGCGACACTGCTGACGGCAAGCTTGCTTTCCTCGTCATCTTCAGAAGTTCCACTAACACTGATGAAGTATGTGTCTTTCCAAATTGACACACTCTGATCGTCTTCACTGGAGGCATCGCCTCTGGCCACAAAGGTGGTTGAGCCTCGATGCAGCAAACCATATGCAGCATAGGCGCCCTGTGAGGAGCTGAACGAATAGACAACTGCGTCAATTCTGCGCTGCCCACGTTGAAACCCCTTTGAGAAACTCGTTCTGCAACCAAATTCCTTAAGCATAGTAGTTCTATCAGGATTTGCATCGGATGAGAAACCAGTAACTGAGTTCCAACCAGGCAAAGTAAGGTGATCCAAACATTTGACCACTGGTGACTGTTCGGGAAGCGCAGGCACAGCCACTGTTGCCGACGCAGGCGCAGCCACTGGTGCCGACGCAGGCACAGCCACTGGCACTGACGCAGGCACAGCCACTGGCACTGACACAGGAACAGCCGCAGGTGCTTGCGCCGGTACGGTCGCAGATGCCGGCAAAGCGGCTGGCACAGGCACAGGCATAGCCATGGGCGCGGGCACCGGAGCACCGACTACGCCTGGAGCGGCTTGACTGAGTGGCAGAGAACTGTCAGCCGGTTCTGCCGCGGACGCACTTGTAATTGCCGAGCAAACAACAAGGTTGACAATTAGATATCTACTGAACGAGCTCAAAGAAAAAGTCCAATCGGAACCGTTTCAGTCTAACAAATTGACGCGCAAAAAATTTACGCTGCGCCGACATGAAATGACGCTTTTTGAACTGAACAGCGCGAAAGCGCCCTGCTAACCCAGAAGCAAGACGCTTGCGCTCTCTCAGTTTTAGACCAGTCGGGTCGACTCCGCGTAAGGAGGTACTGCGGACCGAGAGAAGTTCTAATACGATACGTTCAGTTGCTTTTTAGCTTTCGCTCTCGCCGCGCCCAGAACGATTTCATCAAGATTACTGTCGCCGCGCGATGGAGCAGCATCATACGAGACACCCTTGCCACCGGTTGGCATTACTTCAGCTCTCATAATTCCTGCAACCGCAGTCGAACCAGAGTCATGCCCACGGCGCGATGCGCTCATTGGCGCTGCCATCGGCATAGACGCAGCAGCAGTATATCCGGCCTTGTCCATACGGCCTTCAGCGGCGGCAGTCTTCCAATCTTTCTCACCGGCACGCATTCTATATGTAGCACCACCTGCGGTGACAATTGTTTCACGCTTGCCACTAGCATCAACTACTTCTGAGCGATAGGCAAGCGTATCGTACTTTCCATCAGTCAATTTAGCAATTTGCTTAAATACATCGACGCCACGCATTCCCGGGTAATTCTCCAAACCGCTGCAGGCAATCGTGTTGATCTGTATTCCGCGAGCGATTGCTTTCTTACTCTCATCGTCCCACTTGTAGTCATTGGCATAATCGTGAGGTCCGGCATCGCCGATCAAGAACAGCAACTTGGCTGTGTCCTTTTCCTTGCTCCATTCAAGATTATTCAGAGCAACATGCAATCCCTCATTGACAGATTCAGGTCCATCACCGCCACCGGCCGCTTTCAAACCAGATATATCTTTGACGACCTGGTCGATGTTATCGGAAAACGGAAAAACCTTTGTGACATATTCATCGCCACGATCTCTAAACGCCACTAAGCCAATGCGAACAACAGGTGCCGGTTTTCCGGTGCTCAGCTTGGCTACCAGCTCTTTGGTCTTATTCTTCACCATATCAATTTCATGCTGCATCGAACCCGTGGTATCAATGCAAAATGCCAGATCCATGTGTGGTCGTTCGGCCGAATCTTTTGCAACCGCTCCCGAAATCGAAGCTGATGTGAAAGCGAAAGCAGCAGCCATTACTAAAGAGAGAGTCTTTCTGTTCGACATAATTCGTCCTCGCCAGGTATGCTCCTACGATACTTGGCGCTTGAACTAATTTCGTCCAGTCTACCCCTGAAATGGTACTAGTAGTTTCCCTAGTTTCAAAACCGGCTACGGTTTTCTCACCGCGACGACCGCATTAATAAGGAAAAAATACGCGGCGAAGAAAATAACGGTCAACATGATCGCCCCAATCATGGAATTAACAGCACCGGCAATTCCAACTTCTATAGCGTAATAGAAGAATATCGACATCCACAACAACGGAACCACGAGGAGGAATTTTCCAGCCAACTGATACCAGAAAAGAATTTCGCATCGCGAATCACGCTCGAAGCAATCACATGTTGTGCCATGAGTAACATGGACCGCCTCCAAATATCCCGGCACAAACACAACCAGAAGCGGACTCGAGACAATGAAAAACTGACGTAAACCGTCCAGCGAAGTGAAGACCATCAGGCAAAGATACAGAACACCGATCAATTTTACGAACAAATTGATGAGAAATTCATTGTTGCCGTCTTTCGCGGTCATACGAGCCTCGCCAGGACGCTAAGTCCATTCTGCCACGACAAGACCCGGCTGACTAGATCGGAAATCCCTAGACTGAGCCAGTCTCATGGTGTTTGAAGACTATAGACGACTTACTTCTGCGCAGCAGTAAGTTGCGGCAAATGCTCACGGTACCAGGCAATCGTCGTATTCAAACCCTCGATCAAATCTTTCTCCGGCGTCCAATCAAGCAACTTCTTGGCGCGGGAAATATCGGGCAAACGGCGCTTAGGGTCATCGGTCGGCAGGGGTTCGTATACAATCTCACTTTTGGAGCCGGTCAACTCCTTAATCAAAGCAGCCAATTCTGCAACAGTTCGCTCCTGCGGATTTCCCAGATTTACTGGTTCGTGGAACTTGACGCCCATTAAGCGAACGATTCCTTCCACCAGATCAGAAACATACTGGAAGCTGCGCGTCTGCGAACCCGCACCATATATGGTGAGTGGTTTGTCAGTGAGTGCCTGATGAATAAAGTTTGATACCACGCGTCCGTCGTTGAAACGCAGACGAGGTCCATAGCAATTGAAGATGCGGATGATGCGCGAATCAAGATTGTGCTTATGATGATAAGCCATGGTTATCGCCTCCGCAAAGCGCTTCGCTTCGTCATAGACGCCACGCGGTCCAATCGGATTCACATTACCCCAGTAAGACTCAGGCTGCGGATGCACTTCAGGGTCACCATAAACTTCGGAGGTGCTGGCGAGAAAGTATTTGGCACCCTTTCTCATGGCTAGCCCGAGCGTGTTATGAGTTCCCAGCGAATTCACCTTCAAAGTCTCAATCGGCAAGTTCAAATAATCAATAGGACTTGCCGGCGAAGCGAAGTGAATCACCCAATCCAGATCACCGGCAACATGTATATGATTGCTGACGTTGTGATGAATGAATTCAAACTTCGTATTGGAACGATGCTGAGCAATGTTGTCCAGATTGCCGGTGATCAGGTTATCCATCGCTATTACGTTATGACCATCGGCGATCATGCGATCAACGAGATGGGAGCCAATGAAGCCTGCACCGCCAGTGATGAGTACTCGCATTAGTGTCCGATCCCCCTGTAAATTAATCCAGCGCCGGTGACGTCGGATTCGAGCAATATATTCCTTCCATCTATGATCAAAGGCCAACGCATTACTTTTGACAAGGCCTTCCAGTCTGTGCGAAGGAATTCATCCCATTCAGTGACAAGAACAAGGGCGTCAGAATCCGTAGCCAGATGAGTGATCGTGTCGCAATAAACCAAATCAAGCTCACCATGCTGTTCGCGACAAATATTGTTAGCGACAGGATCGTAAACTTTGACCGCCGCACCCATCTTGAGCAACTGGCGTGCGATCGTCAAACTCGGAGCGTCCCTGAGGTCGTCTGTGTTGGGCTTGAATGAAAGTCCCATCAAGCCAACGGTTCGCCCTTTCAATATCTTCAACTCTTCCTGCAGCTTTTTGATAACCACCAGGCGCTGCCGTTCATTTACCTCTACCGTCGCCTCTAGAAGCGGAGTCGGATAGCTATATTCGCGCGCGACCTGTTGCAATGCGCCAATATCCTTGCCGAAACAACTACCACCCCAACCAACACCGGCATTCAAGAAATTCGAACCAATGCGTTTGTCGAGCCCAATGCCGCGCACAATCTGCCGCACATCGGCGCCGACCTTCTCGCAAAGTCCTGCAATTTCATTAGCAAAACTGATCTTGAGGGCAAGAAACGCATTGGCCGAGTACTTAATTAGCTCGGCGCTCGGCACATCTGTTATCACGAAAGGCACATTGGAAAAATTTGCCGGTCTCGGTGCATAAGACGGAGCATCAAAGGATTGCATGAGAATAGGCTTGTATAGCTGCTTCATTTGCGTAGCAGCATGCTCGTCTGAGGCGCCGACGACAATTCGGTCCGGATAGAAAGAATCAGTAATAGCGCTTCCTTCTCTAAGGAATTCAGGATTGCTGACGACTGTAAAAACCGGCGCATCTGCTTTGGAGGAGCGCGCAGGCACAGTTTGCACAGCCTGTACACCCTGGCTGACTAGCATCTCCACCCAGTTACCCGACCCAACAGGCACTGTGGATTTGTTGACAATAATTCGCTTACGGGAAGAATCTAACGAGCGACCAATCGCTCGGGCGACTGCCATGACTTGCGACAAGTCTGACTCTCCGTTAGACAGAGGCGGCGTGCCGACTGCGATAAAGATAACTTCTGACCTGGCCACTGCATGTTCAATGCTGTCTGAAAATTCCAAAAATCCAGACTTGATTGCATCTGTCAAAAACTCGTCCAGCCCAGGCTCAAAGAACGGTGCCCGTCCTTGTTTGAGCAATTCGAGCTTCTCGCGATTTGAATCGACAGCAATGACACGGTTGCCAAGATAGGCTAAACACGCGCTCGTTACCAGTCCTACGTATCCAGCGCCAATTACAGAGATGTCCACAATTCAGGATCCTATTTTTGAATGAAAATCGGAAGATTCGAGTTTATCAATGGCACAGATTACCAGGAAGCAGGCGCCAATCGGTGAAATATAACGATAAGCCTTCCTAAATGTATGCCCATAAAACCTGTGATAGCCTCGTTCTTCAACACAAAAGGCGCTATCAATGGCAAAAAATCTAGAGCAGTTCATTCAGACCATCGCACGCTTAAGGGCGCCAGATGGCTGTCCCTGGGATCTCGAACAAACGCACGAGAGCCTGGCCAGATACGTAATCGAAGAAGCATACGAAGTACAGGAAGCCATTCACAGCGGTGAGCCTGACAAGCTGAAAGAAGAACTCGGTGATCTTCTTCTTCAGGTGGTTCTTCACGCGCAGGTGGCGAAAGACGCAGGAACATTCGACATTGAGGACGTTGCAGCAGGCATCAATGACAAAATGATTCGCCGTCATCCTCACGTGTTCGGCGACAAGAAAATCGACAACGCCAAAGAAGTAGTCGGACAGTGGGAAGAGATAAAGAAGAATGAAAAGGCGAAAGCATCCCCGGATCAATCCGCAATAGATGGGGTGCCTGTCGCAATGCCAGCCTTGTTGCAAGCGCTGAAGATTTCAGAGAAGGCCGTCACTCAAGGTTTCGAGTGGGAAACCGAAGGACAGGTCTGGGACAAACTGGACAGTGAGATTATCGAGCTTAAAGAAGCAATCTCTAATCCTGACATGAAAAAGCCAGAGAAACGAACAGCGGCGCGCCGCGAAATAGATCTCGAAATGGGCGATGTGCTTTTCACTCTGGTAAACATCGGGCGGTGGCACGGACTCAATCCGGAAGAATCGTTGATAATGGCGATAGAGAAATTCAAAGAGCGTTTCAGAAAAATGGAGTGCCTCTCTGAAGTCCCACTTAAATCTCTGAGTCCAAAACAGCTAGATGACTTGTGGAATCGTGCTAAAGCAAACCTCAAAGAAGAGGTCGCAAAATAATCATCGCACTATATTCAGTGCGGCACTTTTTACGGCGTGCAATCTTGCCATCCAATCGACATCAGCCGCAATGAGCGAAGACGGGCTGCGGCTGAAGCAAATGTCCTCTGCGTGCGGACAACAAAATGTACTGCTAGCACCACACTATTTCAAAATCGAACTGCCTAAAAAGTCACTGCAAATTATTGGTGCGGCACCAGATTGGAAGATTCTGACCCTCAACACTCGCAGTAAACTCTTCTGCGAAACGCCCTTGAACGCTTTCGAAGCGAGCTACATCACTACTTCGACTCAACTGCATTTGACTGAGCTGATTTTGATGCGAGAAATTGCATCACGCGCCAAACACGTAAAAATGCAAAATGGGTTGGATTGCATCGACTATCCTGTAGGACAAATCGACCATTCCTTCAACGCTTTCAAAGACGCGCGCTCATCCGTCTATAGAGTGTTGAACTATGCAAACTTGCCCAAGCCAGCCGGAAAAGTTGTAAAACGACTCTGCGGTCTCAACTCATTCAAAACAGATCTATTTCCCATCACTTTGGAAATAGTCAATCAAGATGGATTTCGCAATCGTTTTCTGTGGACGGCGGAAATCTCACCGGTCAAAAATGTAAAGCCCGAAGCTGTGCCCAAAGGTTACACAAAAGTGGGCAAAGAAATTGAAGTTTTCCGCGACGCGCAAGTTCAAGCCGAGATAAAGGACATCCTTGACGCGCCCTGAATCTCAAGCGGATGCGCTGCCCTGAGTCCGAATCGACTGCATTGCTATGAGTCTGAAGGATTCGCTGCCACGATCTTAGATCGGATGCGTGGTAGCTGCAGTTGCGCTTGTGCGCTCCTTAATATCTTTCGCTTCCTTTTCTTTCTTCGAAACTTTGAGCGGAATATTATTGTCCAGACTCAAATCGATATATTCCAATCGGCTCTTCATCGGCTGAATCGCAGCGAGTACCGAAGTGAGGCGGCCCAGGCGTCGTGTCAAACTGGTATCAGCGATGCCCAGCTTGAGATGCAAATCACCGTTTTGAATTTGCACGTCGTTCGAATTTCTGAGATCGACATATTCAACCGGTTGACCAGTTTGCTCGGATATATATGCCACCCACTTCGCCCATTGCGCGACATTCGAATGATCCATCTTCATGCCGGGTTTGCCGTAGAAAATCAATTGAGGTTGCGTGATCGATGGAAAATCCTTGATTGGAATCATTCGTCCCGATTGCGCAATGACACATTCGACCGGCTGTTCCGGTCCTTGCGAATAGCTTGCCCAGGGAAACTCTTCCAGAACTTCAACTACGATCCGAGGTTTAGGCAGAGCGTAACGTCGAACAAAGGCGTGTTTTACGGCCTTGAGCGCCACGATTTGTTTTTCGAGCAGACGCGGATTGACACGGTATAGAGGAGTCTTGCCGACATCTGCAATCGCGCCTCGAATCTGCTCGACAGAAACTACCTGATTGCCGTGAACGAGTATATCTTCCTGACCATGTTTCAATGTCCAGGGCAATTTCGTGAAACCACTCCAGCCCAAAACAAGCAAGAGACAGAGCACCATATACCGCACCATCTGGCGGCGAAAACGAGCACGTCGAGCCACTTTTTTTCGCTGGCGACGACTACGTATCCACTCTTTTCTTGTCTCTGCAGGAACGGTCACGAGCAGATTGCCTCCCTCTGACCCCGTGTCATGACATCATCTAGCATCGATGACAATTCAAAGTTACCAGAAAATGTCTCATTTGCAGGTCCCGTCAGACGAACACAATTGTCTTTTTCTGACCACTCAACATCGAGCGAGCCTCCAAGCAAATTAACGGTCACTTTTCTGGCCAGCTTCTTTTCCAGAACTCCGGCTACGACCGTCGCAGCAGCCCCGGTAGCGCATGCAAGAGTGGCTCCACAACCGCGTTCCCATACATATAGACGAACGCGACTTTCTGACTCTATCAATGCAAATTCGACATTCACGCCTTCAGGAAATATGTCTAGTGATTGTATTTGAGGAGCATATGAAGCGTAGTTGGAAGGAAACCGCGCAGCTGGATCATCGCTGTCGGACGGTCCTAAAAGTTTTGCATCTGGTGGCGCATCGAAGATGACACAATGCGGGTTTCCCATGCTCACGCAAGTTGCCTTCAGGTCAGAAAAATTTAGCGGCGCATTAACGAACTGCTTCGCTTTAGTTTTCACAGGCACCGATTTAGCATCGAGAACCGGCTCACCAAGATTGATTGTAATTTCGTTCGCACTCTTATAAATGATCTCGCTTTTTCCACGAGCAGTAGCGATAGTGAATCTAGTGTCGTAGACGGCGAAATGATTGCGAGCCCAGAGCGCAGCGCAGCGCAGTCCATTTCCGCACATGTCTGATTTAGAGCCATCGCCGTTGAGATATATCCAACCGACATCCGATTGCGAAACGTCCGGATAAGCAAACATTTCTCGCAACTCGGGTTGATCGCGAAAATCAACCATAACGATAAGACCATCGGCACCGATTCCGAATCGACGATCGCAAACAGCCCTGGCAAATCGGCTGTACCGATCCTTCCAGTGACGAAGTAGCTCCCGACCGGCGTCAATCGCAGTCAGGTCACGAGTTCCGATAACGACGAAGTCGTTACCTAACCCCTGCATTTTTGTGAATGGAATCAATAACTTTTACCGGGTCACCTGAAAATCGCAGTCTTGATTATAACGTTTTGGCCTTGACATGACTCAATCATGCGAACAGTCTCACCTTCACGTTTTTTCGTATTTGCGTTACATATGCAAACAGTGCGATCACCTTGTCAAGCGAGTACGGGATGGAGAGGCGAAACAGCCGCTTCTCAGCTTCGGCATCCGCTAGAATAGCCTCGTCCAAAATTCTGGTAAAAACAATGCGCATATACCTGTCTGTAGATTTAGAGGGAGTGAACGGCGTTCTGCACTCCAGCCAGACGCAACCTGGCGAACCCGGCTATGAGCGTGCCGTCGGCCTCATGCACCGAGAAACAAACGCAATCATCGAGGGTTTACGCAAGGGTGGCGCCTCTCATGTGCTTGTAAATGACTCGCACTTCGATATGCGCAACTTAAGAATCGAACAGCTGGCCCCCAAAGCATCACTTATAAATGGTTGGCAGAAGCCCTACTCGATGGTCTCAGGCGCGCAGTACCTCGATGATGAGAAGGTCGATGCCGCTTGTTTCGTGGGCTATCACGCCAGAGCCGGCTCTCAGCGCGGTGTTCTCAGCCACACGTACCGCGCCACAGTGTTCCTCGACGTCAAACTGAACGGTCAGTCAGTCGGCGAGACGGGCTTAAATGCTGCCCTGTGCGGTTATTTCGGCATCCCTGTGATGTTGCTTACAGGCGACGACGTGGTCTGCGAAGAAGCACGCGAGCTGCTCGGTCCAATCACCTGCATACAAACCAAGAAAGCCGTGTCGCGCTATTCGGCCGAGTGTCCGCCGTTTGAAGAAACACTGGCGGCACTGCAGTCCGGCGCCGAAAAAGCCATAAAAGACAAACGCAGCTGGCAGCTGTTTAAACCACCGAGTCCTTCCACGATGCGCATCACGATGATAGACCCGGCTATGGCAGACGCAGCCGAGCTTCTACCCCAGGTAAGGCGCGTAGACGGGCGCCAGATTGAGTTTTCAGATTCGGACTACGCGGTTTTGTTCAAGCTCATGTTGGCAGTTGGCGTTTTAGGAGCCAGCAGGAAAGACCCTCACTTTTAGACTGCGGCTGCTGGCTCGTTCCGCCAAATATTAAATTTCTTCATTTTGGTTGCCAAGGTGCAATTAACTGGCGAAAGGCGGGTATTAAGTCTCTGTAGGGAAATCTATAGAAAGCGCCTCACGCCGAGACCTCATCGGTAAGAAGTGCTCGTTTCTCGCATCCTGATATCGGCAAGAGTCTCACGCACAGGCGAGCTTTCAATGTTCAATCAATCGTACCAACAACTGTCTTTCCATCAGCAAATCATCTCGCTCAATCAGAATTACCCCTGCCCCCGCTGCACTTGCGGCAGTCTCGAGCCGTTCGGCTTGACTGAAACAATGAAGTGCAACAGCTGTGAACGTTCCTATGTGCCCCTGAGAGGCGGACGCCTGCTCTGCCCGGCAAACAGCATGGGTGTCAAAATAGCGCCCACATTCTGGTGGGACGGTCTGCGCTGGCACTGGGCCGGCACAACCGCTACAAGCCGCCAGCTGACCACTATCGTAGCTCTGTTCCTGATGCCGCTAGTCGCCTTGAACGTCGCCCTCTATATGAATCTGGGCGCAGGCATTTTGCCTGAATGGTGCAGCCCTGTGCTCCTTACAGCCGTCACGGGACTGTTGACTATGCAAATGATATATTTGTTCTGCTGGGACTTCGATTTCCTCACCAAGCGAACCAATAATCGGCATACAGAAAGCCTGAAGAATTAGTGATTATTGAACCGTCTAGAGAATCCGGCTCGGCCAGTCCAGGTCAAGCCGGATTGGCGCATGTACCGGTTTTATTAGAAGAAACACTGGAGCTGCTAGATCCGCAGCCCGGTAAGCTCTACGTCGACGTTACAGCAGGGGCCGGGGGGCATCTGCTTCGCATTGCAGAAAAAACAGGCGGAGGCGGTCCTGGTAATCCTTCGGTAATCGGAATCGATCGAGACGAACAGTCATTGCAATCGCTGGCCACGCGGGTTCCACCCTGGGTTCAACTGATTCATTCCAACTACGAAGATATAAAAAATGCCCTCGGCAAATATGGTATCAACACCATATCCGGTGGCATTCTGGCCGACCTGGGTGTCTCATCGATGCAACTCGATGATCCTTATCGCGGCTTCAGCTTCCTTCGAGATGGTCCGCTGGATATGCGAATGGATGCATCACAACACGTTACAGCAGCGCAGATAATCAATAACTTATCAGAGTTCGAGTTAGCAGAGATAATTTTTAAATACGGCGAAGAACGGCACAGCAGGCAGATCGCGCGCAATATCGTCAAGGCACGCCCACTGAAAACCACTCTGGAACTGGCAGAAATTGTCAGTCGAAGCCTGCCTCGTAACAAAAAGAAAGGCACCGCGCGTGACACTTCACATCCTGCCACGAGAACTTTTCAAGCCATCCGAATCGCTGTAAATACGGAGCTTTCCAGCCTCGAACGTTTTCTGAACGACGCCATCGATCTGCTCGAACCAGGCGCGAAAATTGTTGTCATCACCTTCCACAGTCTCGAAGACCGGCTTGTTAAGCAGATTTTTAAGCGTGCCGCGACAGACTGCGTATGCCCGCCCAGGCAGCCGATTTGCACATGCGATCACAAAAGCAAGTTGCTGATAATAACGCGCAAACCGGTTGTTGCAGACGAAAAAGAAGTTGTTGCCAATATACGTAGTAGAAGTGCTAAACTGAGGGCGGGAGAAAAGTTAGGTTAGGAGTATATATGCCCAGCACTCTTTCAATTCGCCGAATAAGAGAAGAGGACATCGAGAGCTACGCGAACGGATCGGTCTTTCCATCCGCATCAAACGTAAATCTCCCCAACTTCAACCGCAGCAGTCAAAACGTTGCTGAACATCCGGTTATCAGACAGAATCGCATCAGCGCAGTCGCTCCCAAAGCTTCAAAACAGAATGCTGGACAGCAATTTCAATTTCAACCAGCAAGACCGACCTTAGTACCATCTGCGGTTCCCTCGAGACAAACCCGTCGCGCTCCACTCGTGGTGCGCGCTAATCGAGCACTACGGACAGTGCTGGTAGCTTTCTGCGGAGTAGCTATCGTTGGATATGGATTGGATGTCGCCACTTCGAACGACGTTGGTCGTGCCCAGGAACAATCACGCCGTTTGAACGAACAGAACACCGAACTGTCAGCTCAGTTGCTGCGAGCCATCTCCTTTCAGGGGATTCAAGACAACGTAGTTGGCCGCTTTGGTCTTCGCGTTCCAGAGCAAGTGATCATCGCTGCTGAAGTAAAACCACCAGCGGTGCCTACGTTCAAAGCTAGCAAACACCACCTTCCGATAATGTCAGGCTACTAGTCGTTCAAACGACAAGCTTTGACTTGATTTCCTGTTGCCTCAGGCAGCAGTACACACTTTTGTACGACGGAGGCTGTCAAGATTGGCAGAGGTTACGAGAGAGAGAATTCACCTGCAACGCAACAATAGCCGCCCTCCTCGCAAGCCGCGCTCGCCGCTGTATCGCTTGCGCATCTGGCAGGTAGTTCTTCTAGCCGGCATCGCAGCCATCGCGGTACGCCTCTATTATCTGCAAATCTATAAAGGACCCGAGCTGACCAAGAGAGCTCAGGTACAAAGACAGCAGCACAACTTGCTCGTCCATCGAGGCGCGATTACAGACAGGCATGGTCTGCCTCTGGCAATAGATACCACCAGATACGATATCTATGTGCATCCAGAACTTTTAAAAGTAGGCAGCAATGAAGCCGCCGAAACGTTCGCTCGCATAACTCATCAGGACTCACCTGAAAAGTTTGCCCGCCTGCAACGCTTGCTCAAGAACCCATCGGTTGTGACAGTAGCTCGCGGTCTCGAACGCGAAGCAGTAGATGAGCTTCAGGCACTCAACTGGGCCGGCATAGACGTAGTGCCCAGACCCTTCAGGCACTATCCTGAAGGCAATCTGGCAGCTCATATCCTCGGCTACATGAACTTCGATATGAAGGGACAGGGCGGAGTCGAACAAGCACAAGAGAATATGCTCAAAGACACGGGGAGCATTCCGAAACCAGAGCTGGATGGTCACGGACGCCCGATCATGCAGCAGAAAGCTGAACCTATCTGGGACATCACACCGCCGCTCGGTCGACACGTTGAGCTGACTATCGATAACTACCTGCAGCATCTAGCTGAGCAAGAGCTGGCGGCAATGTGCAGCCACTCGCATGCATTGAAGGGAACAGCAATTATCGAAGATCCGACCAACGGCGAGATTCTGGCGTGGGCAAATTATCCGCCGTATGACCCGAACAAGTATTTCAAATATCCATTTGAGATTACCAAGAACTGGGCTATGGTCGACGTTTATCAACCGGGTTCGACATTCAAGATCCTCACAGTTTCATCGGGTTTGACGACCGGTGCGATAAAACCGAACAGCACTTTTTACGATGCGGGCACGCTCGCAGTCGGCAACCGCTCCGTGCACAACCACGATGGTGCGCACGGAACACTAGACTTGCTGCACCTTTTCATTCACTCCAGTAACGTCGCATCTGCTCAGATAGCACTGCGGATGACACCAAAGCAATTTCACGACAAACTGTATGAATTCAGTGTCGGCAGAAAAACCGGTATAGATCTGCCGGGTGAATCAGCCGGTCTCTTGCTCGATGCTAAGTACTGGAAGCCAATCGACCAGGCCACCACAGGATTCGGACAGGGTGCCATGGCCACCACACCGTTGCAACTTTGCTCGGCTGTAAGCGCCGTCGCCAACGATGGAACATGGATTCAGCCGCACATCATTCGTCGCGTGTATGACCCGCAGACAGGCGTAACGGAACGCTGGACGAACCCGGAAAAACGTACAGTAATCGACAAAGAAACAGCTCAACTAGTGTCACATCTGCTCGCTGAGAACATTCAGATGGGTACACAAATTGCCGGTCAGGTGCCTGGTTATCGGGTGGCTGGCAAAACTGGTACAGCCCAGAAGGTTGCAGTAGGCGGTCGTGGTTATATAGCCGGCGCCACAATTGCTTCGTTTATCGGTTTCCTGCCTGCTGAAAATCCACAATTGACCTGCCTGGTTGTAGTCGACTCGCCTCGCAGTGAAGGCGGTTGGGGCAACACCGTTGCCGGTCCGGTTTTCAACGCTATAGCCCTTGATGCCGCTCGTTATCTGGGCATCCCCCAGAAGCCTGAGGGTCCTGACATGAAGAAGATGAAGCCTGTCATCCCACCTTCGGTAAAATATGCAAATGAGTCGGCTGTGAAGGATGCGGTTAAAGCCGGTCACTAACCGGAGTTTTATGTGAGCGATCTAGACAAGAAGGAAAAGCAGCCGGAGCTGGTGGTACCTTCTGCCGTCAATCTAAACGCTGAAGAAGAAGCAGATGAACAAGCGAGCCTGGTTCTTGCTGTCCCCAACCCCAACCCCGAATCTGGCTCTGATTCCGGAGCTGGACCTGGAGTTGGGTCCGGATCTGGGTCAGAGTCTGAATCAGGAGCTGGATCCGACTCTGATTCCGGGTCGAAAAAGAAAGCCAGCCTGGGAAAAAGCTTTAGCCTTGTCGCAGTTCTGACGATTTTCTCGAAGCTTGCCGGTCTCATAAGAGACATCATCATCGCCGGTGTATATGGCGCCGGCGTTCTTGCAGATGCCTATAACATCGCATATCTCTTCACAGGAAATGTTCTGATTCTCTTCGGTGGGCTGGGCGGTCCCTTCCATTCCGCAACAGTAGCCACCCTCAACCCCCGCAAAGACGACCCAAAATCAGGCGTCTTTATCACCCAAGTGATGGTCGCGACTGGATTAGTCCTGCTCATTGTGGCGGCATTAGTCTGTTTGGTCGCACCATATTTAGTGCAAATGCTGGCCGGTGATTACGGCTCGACCGCGCAGATTCACGATCTATTTACCAGCCAGACAATTTACCAAATTCGAGTCATGTCGCCGCTGATCGTCATTGCCGGATTGATTGGCGTCACTTACGGTATCTTGAACGTCTACAACAAACTCTTCTGGCCGTCGCTCTCGCCCTCGATTGCCAGCCTGGCAATCGTCATCGTTTTGATTTGCTTTCCCGATCCAAACAGCTCCGTACCGCTTGCCGTCGGTACCTTGATTGGCGCTTTCGGTCAACTGTTTGCTCAACTGCCCGGCATGTTCAAGTGCAACCTGCGCTTCAAGTTCAGCATGAAACCAGCAGAAGGGCTAAGCGAATACATGTCTATTCTCTGGCCCGCCATCATCGGCACTTCTATTGGACAGTTGACCGTGTACGTCGACAGTTTTTTCTGCACAAAAATGGAACCGGGTTCATGGACAGCTATTTCCAACGCCAATCGGCTCATACAATTGCCGCTCGGTGTCTTGATCACAGCCATGCTTGTCCCCATACTGCCCAGGTTCAGCGACCTCGCTACAGCCGACAAACCAGAGGGAGTCAAGCACGAATTTCGACGCGCTTTGAATTTTCTCTGGTTCCTTTCTATGCCCCTGACCATGGTGCTCTGCGTTATCCCAAACCCGCTCGTCACGGCACTCTATCAGCGTGTCAACTGGCATGCTCGTGACACCGAATTAGTGGTCACAGCGCTGCTCTACTTAGCACCATCTATAGTGATTTACATCGGGCGCGATTTAATTACTAGAGTATTCTATGCATACAAAGATTCTAAAAGCCCTTATTACGTGGGCATGGCGGCTATCGTTCTAAAAGCGCTTCTGGACTTCTATTTCGTCATGCAGTTACATATGGGAGTCGGCGGAATTTCACTGGCAACCACGTTAATTACCGTGTTCAATTTTTCATGTCTGGCATTTTTATTGAGAAGAAAAATAGGACCGCTCGGGGTGACAAAATTATTCAAGCCATTCATCATAATGCTGGCAGCTTCAGCATTAGCAGGCGTCTGCACACATTACATTTACAATTTCGTCGATCCACTTATAAAGCTGAGTGGAGCGCTGCACGTGATCGGTTTGCTCGCTGTCATCGCCATCGCTAGTGGTATCGGACTTCTAATTTACGGACTCGTTTGTTTACTCTTCAAGCTCGACGAGCCTTACATGCTTTTGCGCAGAGTCAAGTTGCTGCCGCCTGAATCCAACAAATCCTGATTGCTTCGAACAAGGAAAAGTTTCCCCTGCAGTCGCTCGCGTAACTCCTCTGTGATTTTGCTCACCGCTGCTTCTCGGTCTTCTCTCCATAACGCGGCGTAGGCACTCATATCAAGCGGTTCGGCGGCATTGACCATGACGGTACGAGAAGCGCCCGGCGAGGCTCTTCCCGTGATCAACACATCGAGACTGCACAGCAGATCAGCAAGCGAATTAATTGATGAGGTACCATCAATTTCATCAGCTCTAATTGAACGCAGCCGATTTAACAGAATCGTCTGCTTCTCCATTTGTGCAAATTTGGACTTTTCGAAAAAGCCAGCCTTTAATTTCCTCACGAAAATTTTAGACTGCAAATGATGCAGTCGATGTGTCTCTGAGCCATGAGGAATTTTGTAGTCAACGAGATCTGCGATGCGCTGTAATGAGGCAGAGAAAACACGCGCTACTCGGGCGTCGATGTCTGAGCCGTCGACAGGAGAATGTATGTCGAACCAACTCTCCAACTCCTTCTCTCTATCATCAAGAAAAGCCTCGACTATGCGTCGAGCGCGGTCATGCAGTGACACTGCATTCGGTGGCGCATCGCCTGACGCAGATGACACCGACAACGATGTTAGCGATGACTGAGTTGGCGCTGACTGAGTTGGCGATGATTGGGCTAGCGGCGAATCCGTTGACGATGAACTTGTTGGCGGAAAGAGCGCCGCCGGAGATAGGGCGTTTGGCAGCAGTGGATTATGTGGAAGCCCCAGTTTCGATTCAAGGCGATCAACCAATTTCTCGCAGAGCGCTGGGGCATTGTCGAACTGATACGACAATGCCAGAGGCACTATACTGACCGGCCGCTCCTGTCCATGGTGCTGGAAACGGATAAAAGTGTCTAGCCCAATAGCAGCAGCGCCAGGCTCCAGAGACTCGAGCCTATCATTGTCGTAGCCAATTTCGCCCTCGGGAAAGATGACGACCTTGGCTCCATCGCCTGTTAGTTGATGTTCAGTTGCCCGAATCGCATCCGAGTTGTCGCCGCCGCGGTCGACCTGAAAACAACCAAGCTCTCGCAGTACAATTCCGCCGAACCCGCCGTAAGAATCGAACATTTCACGTGCCGCCAGAAATTTGAACTGCTGTCTAATTAATATCGAGATTAAAAAAAGCAGCTCGCCATCCTCGTGGCGGCAATGGTTCGGGCAGACAACGGCCGAAGTGGACCGCAACTGCTCAAACAAAACCCTGGTTTGCGGCTCGATTTGCACTTTCAAACCTGGATAGCGGGCAGCAAAAATCCAGGGCTGGATGACTTTGACAAATTTTTCGAATATCGACATACGTTGTCCAATTATTTCAGAAAACGTATAGCACCATACGAATGAGTGACAAACGGCTGTCACGATTTCGCCTGACCCCAGGTTCTTCCCCGAGCGATTGATCGTTCGACTCCGTCACCGAAATTTCACAAGTTAGGTGTAGATTCGGTTTCGTTCACTTACCACGACATTCCTAAAATCATCCGCCAAGGCGTAGCTTTAACCTGCGCCGACGCGTGGGGTCATGCCCTGAGGGGCACATAGTAGAAAGCGACCGACCAGATTCTCAAGGACGCACATGCCTCCATCAGACTCATCTACAGTCAACGACAAAACCAAAGACAAGAAGAAAGATTCCCACGACGGAACTAATCTGAGTCAGGAAGCTAACGATCCGAAAAATCAGACCGGCGCCAAAGGGGCTAAGCCGACTGAGACGGACCAGGTGCCGAAAGCAACGGTGACCAGGGAAGGTTCGATATTTTTCGACGTCTATAACAAGAAACTGCAAGAAGCCGGTGTTATGCCGGAAACAGCCACGGTGATCGATAAGCCAGCCAATGTGCAAGTCGACAAAAACGGTCACGTCACTGAAGTGACGCTGCCGAACAACCAGAAGCGAACTTTCGGTTACGACCAGAAAGGCGAACTCAACAGCATCACTGAGCCTGACGGAAGGTCATATAAAAACGTCGACGGCAAATGGATCGACGCTCAGGGCAAAGCAGCTCCCTTCGAGAAGCCCGCCGTCTCCAGTAACGGCGATCTCGTCATGACAACTGCGGATCAGCGCATCGTCACGGAATCGCAAGACGGAAAAACCACTGCGCTGAACCCGAAAGACAATTCAGTCGTCACTTATGACGGCAACTATCATGTCACAAATGTGCACTATGCCAACGGTCAGAGCCGGTCATTCACCTACGATCACGACACGCTCACGTCGATAACCGAGACCGACGGCAAGGTGTACACCTTAAAAGACAATCGATGGCTTGGACCGGACAATGCCAACACGTTCAATAGCGACGCAAAGGTGCTGCCAGACGGCACTTACACGTACAGACAGCCGGACGGCAAGACAATCTCGACTTCGACCAGCGGTCAAATTTCACAAATTAATCCAGACGGATCTGTGTGTCACTTCGATGCGAACCACAGAATCAGCGAAATAATTTACACCGATGGAAAAAAGACTCAATTTGGATACGACGATCAGGGTCATCCCAACAAATTAATTACCACCGACGGCAAAACCCTGACACTTCAAGACGGCAAGTGGCGTGATGCACAAAACCAGGACACAGGCATCAGCGACTTCCGCGTCCAGGCTGATGGCAGCTTCTGGTTCAAATCGGGCAACCAGGAATTCATAAACAGCACGAAAGACACACAAACGTCCTTCGATTCCGATGCAATTGCCAAAGCAGCCCACGACTTGAAAGAGGCGAAAGATAACTCGACTCTCCTCATTTTCGACTCGCCCGACACAAATAAAATCTGGAACATTCTGGAGCCGATGAGCGCAGCTCAACGCCAGCTCGTTGCAGAGGAGTACGCCAAACAGAACCCGGGACACGACCTGATTACAGACCTGAAAGACAAGCTCAGCGGACCTGAAGTCGCCAGGGCTGAAGCATTGCTAAAGAGACAAGACGGTGTTGCAGACAACACGGGGCAGATACATCAAGCTCTGGCCAAGCTCGCCGACATGGGACCAGCATACGAGGGCTGGGTCGATGACGACCGCGTGCGAACAGAAAAAGAAATACGCGACTCGATTAACACCCTCACCGCCGATCAACTGAAAGCCGTCGAAGCTAAGTACAAGCAAGATTACGGCCGGGATCTGATGGACGATCTGCAGAGCAATCCAAATCTCTCAGACGAATCAAAACAAGCTCTGCAAATCTATTTCAAAGGGAACGACCATCGCTCTGATGAAGATACTCTGAAACTAGCCAATCTGGCCATCGAAAAAGGTCGACCGGACATTTTCGATGAAGTGTTCCGTGATGCCAGCCAGAGCGCTCGCGACAAATTTACAGCCGACGGCGGCATGAAGAAGATAGACGACGCTTTTGACGGCGGCGATCGCCAGATTGCCAAAGACTATCTGACCCGCGGATGCGTCAGCATCGCCACAATTGTCGACGGTGATACACACTGGTACCACACCAACAAAGACGACATCACACGCGCCGTCACCAATGCCAGCGACAAAGATCGAGCTGACTTCAAACGCGGCGAAGAGATTAAAGAACAAAATGTACGACCGCCTTACTCTCCAGAAGATCAGCGTGCTCTCGATTTTTACAACAATGTCAGCAGCAAGCTCAAGGACGCAGGTAATGATCGCGAAGCAGACAAATGGAAAGCACAGCTGCGCAATAACGAGAGCTTAATCACTTCATTGCTGGATTCACACGATGATGGTGGATGGTTTGGAATTGGCTCAGGTACTAATAAAAACAGAGAACTGTCGGCGGTCGAAAACATATCGCAGCAAGATTGGACATACCTCAAAGCGCATCCCGAAGAGCTTTCGAAGATCGAAACCGCCCTCAATCACTTCGACGATTCACACAAAGATCAAGTCATGCAGATGCTGCATGACAAGTTGAGCGCACCTGATTTCGCGAGTTCTCAAAAGGTGGGCAACCGTTCGTTGCTCGACCGCCTCGGTGACAACGGCGACAACGCAGGTAATCGTGTTGATGCACTGGCCGGCATGTCGCCGACCGAAAGACAGCAGTATCTCAACAACACAGACGGCTTCCGCGACAAAATAAACGGGCAGTTAAAGTCAGACGAGGAAAAAACGCTGACACAACGCATCGCCGGCACTACAGGCGATATCAGCCCAACAGATCGCGTTCTCATAGACGGTATCAAGAATGCAGATCCCAACCAGGTCTTCAGAGACATCGAGGCGGCTTTCAAAGCAGACCCGACCCTGAAAGATCGAATCAACAACCCGCAGACAGACGAAGACAAAAAGCTGAGCCAGTGGTATCACAGTGCCACCCACGCAGCAGTGGACAAAGCCGGACTCGGTGACCAGTTCGTTGGCGAGGGTCAAACGATACCCGGGGAGTACGCCACATTTGAAGATGCAATCTTCAAAAACGGACATGTGCCTCTAGACCAACAATTGCGCCTGACAGACGACAAACAAGCAAAAGTTGATCTCATTCTTCACGCCTCTGATGCAGATAAAGCTCGATTACTGCAGGCAAACCCAGACGCCGAGACAAAAGCATTCCAGGATGCAGTCCTTGGAACAGACAAAGACCATCGCGCCGTTCTCACATTTGCCCTGATGCAAAAAGACGGGCAAGGTCAGACCGGATATCTGTCGCAAGCGGATCAGTTCAGACTTTATGCACTGGACGGCGGCAACTCAGACAGTCTAAAAACCATGCTTGCCGGTATGACGCCGGAACAACGCCAAAATCTGGCCAACGAATATTTCACAAAATATCACTCACTGATTACTGAAGACGTGATCGGAAAAGTGCCAGGCGACCAGCAATGGCGCTTCCGCGAGTTGCTCGCCCCTACCGACATCAGCGTCAGACAGATAGCTCTCGATGCTCAGATGAACAACGATGCGCACACCAGTTCATGGGATCAATTTCTTAAAGACAACTGGGATTACACCCGCGTTTCCGCTGACAGCAGTCAGGACAACTTGAACAAATTCATCGCCGACCATGCCGCAGAACTCGACAAGTTGTCCCCCGAACAACGCAAACAATTCGACGATGCAATCGCCAACTACATGCAAGCCCAGAAAGCTTACATCGACTCGAAAGGCGCATTCGCCGAAGCGTTCGTCGATGCCACCATCACCGTGGCAGCCATTGGCGGGGCTTGCTTCACAGGCGGCACCAGCCTGGCGTTGCTCGCCGCTATCGGCGCAGGCGGCGCGGTCTATCGCACTGCGATGATGGCTTCCATTCAAGGAACAGACTTCGATTCCTCTGCCGGCAACATTCTCAAACAGAGCTTCGAAGGCGGCACACAAGCGGTGCTTGGCTTCCTCGGACCAGAGCAACTTGGACTTACCATGGGGTTGAAGGTGGGCGGCGAACTGGCCGAACAAACAGCTTTGCACCTGGTTGAAGGATCAACAAAAGCACTGTTTAAAGACGGAGCCGAGACCATACTCAAAGACGAACTGGCTAATTTGACACGCCAGGGAGCCATTCTGGGCGACAGAGAAATCGCCGCTATAGCCGAGAAAGTCGCAGCAGACGGCGTTGATAGAAACGTGGTCGAGCAGGCGATTCGCCAGCAACTCAAATCTGACACAATGAGCGGACTGAAAAACATCGTTTTGAATGAAGGCGAGTCTTACGTAAAGAACATGCTGGCGGCCCAGATCGGTTCACAAGGCAAGGAACTGCTGGCAACAGCGGTTGGTTTCGAAAGCCCCGACACATTATTAGAACGAATGAAAGGAACAGCTATAAGCACCGTAGCCGGTGTGACCATGTTCCACGGAGTGTTCAGGTTAGCCTCATCCGGCGAATACGTGCGCGTGGCGCTGGGCAGAGATGCCGCCGGCAACGTGGTGGCGGGCGAAGGCACTGTGATTCGTCACGCCGACGGCACGTTAGAACCAGTAGTCGGCAAAGAGACACTGGTCAAACTAAAACCAGGCGACACTATCTACGAGAAGGATGCCCTGCACGAGAATCCAGATGGCAGCAAAGATCTCAGAGTGGGCGATAAGACTACTCACTATGACACCAATGGTAGAGTCACCGATGTTAGCAACAGCGCGACTAAAACAAGAACTTCAGTCGATTACGTCGAAAATCCTGTCACAAAGGAAACCGTTCTCAACAAAGCGCTGACATACAATCCAGACGGCTCGATTGACACACGGGCCTCGGTCATGCTCGACAACGGCGTTTACTATCGCGTTAACCCTGACGGCAGCAAAGGCAGAGCCGTAGGCACTGATGTTTCTGTTAGTTCTGATGGTTCAATCACCGTCAAAGGCAAGCCCTCGGGAACCAATCCTGACGGTTCGCCGATCTCTGCTGAAATCGGCGCGACTCGCTGGAATAACGGTAATCCCAAGCAAGCAGTCGACAGTATTACGTTGCATCCGGACGGTACCAAAGAAACGCACTTCGTAGACAATTCAACGGTCAACACTGATTCATTCGACCGGGTCACGAAATTAGTCAGCGCCGACGGCGTTACTACCAAGTTCGAATATTCCATGAACGCTCCCAACAACACAGACGTCAATAAACTGACGATTGGTGATCACACTTACATCAAGCAAAATGGCAAGTACGTCGATGAGACTGGAAAACCAGCTGCGGACAATATCAAAGTCTTCAAGGATGGCACTGTCGACATCATAAATCCGTCTGACACATTACATACACCAACCAAACCACAAGAACAGATTGAGAGCGTTCGCATCTACAAAGATGGTACGACCGAATATCGCTACAAATCTCTTTCCGAAGCGCCTACAGATAAGATAGACCCTCCCAAGGCACCAACTGCAGAGAAGGTACTCGAAGAGAGAATCAAATCAGGTGATGTTAAGGCGCAAAGCGACGGAACTTATGTACACGAAGATCCCGCTTCACGCTCGCGCACCGTATACGATGCCAAAGGCGAAGTGGTGAGTGTACGCAATTCTGCCGGACAAGATATAAATTTCACTCGCGATGCGAGCGGTGATCTGACTAAAGTCGAATATTCAAGAAACGGCAAAGTCGAGTCTACATATACCAGAGAAGAACATAACGGCAGAATGTTCTGGAAAGAGACCGACGCCAACGGCAGAATTACCGGTTGGAAAAACGAAGTCAGGGTCGAGCCGGATGGTTCGATTACCAAACTTGAAAATTCAGCAGACGGCGCGGTTGCCTGGTCTGGCGTGAAAGAACGCCCTGACGGAACGAAGATCAAAATAGACACGGTCGGTCGCGAGAAAGTAGACGCCAGTGCTCTCGACACGGAAAGGGTCAGGGTCAGAGAGTTTGCAGAAAGAGGATTTGGTGGAGATCCCGAGCGGCAGGCCAGATTCGAAAAATGGATGGACGATTTCGAGGCAGCAGCAGCCAAGCGAACTCCGCCACTGAGCCAGGAAGAAATCGCAAACACTTACTATCAACTAGACAAACTAATTTCAACCGACAACGCAATACTCTCCCAAGCAGAACGAATGAAGCTTGCCGAGCAGTTCATGTACAAGACCTCCAATCCGCAAACGATCGGACAGGGTTATTTCAATACGTGCAATGTCACGGCAGAGGTTGAGAATAGACTGATTCAGCTACACCCATCCGAGGCACTGCAGATGGTGACAGATGTAGCAACTACAGGTAAATTCATTACCAGCAGTGGCTCCATCATCGATATGTCGGCTATGAACAACGTGCTGACGCCATTCAAAGATGTGGCTAACAACGCCTTCAATCCAGCCAACTACGGTGGACGAGACTATTTCGACCAGCTTTTCCAAACAACATCGATTGAAACCTTCTGGCAGACGCAAGCAACCAATGGTGCTCGTCCGACAAGCACTGTCTGGGATGTCCGCGCTGGTAACCCCTTCCGCCCTGGCGATTTGAGATACGAATTCTCCAACACACCAGGAGTCTCGAAGACAGGCGAAGTAATCAACAACTATTCCACTAACCCACCAACACGACAACTCGCACCCAAGAGCTCGACGATGATCGACCCACTCACGGGCAAACCACAAAGGGTCGTGGAATGGGTACCTGCGGAATCACCGAATCTTTCCGGCGATCAGATGTTGCAAATCAACAAAGAAATTGTAGGTCGCAATGATCCGCCTCATATGCTGGCACGAAACTCAGATGCCGCCGCGGTGAACATAAACTCCTCCGACGAGCTTGCCGCACAGTTGAAGCAGATGCAACAAAATGGCGGTTTCCCGGCAACGGTATTTGTTGACACTCGAGATCCACTAATTTCAGGACGTCCAGAAGACGGTGGGCAAGGTGGAGCGCATGTGATCAACGTCCAGAACGTGTTCGAGAAAGATGGCAAGCTTTACGTAGAATTTACTAACCAGTGGTCATCGGCAAACGACCACCTCGGCAACAAAGCAGTTCCGGTCGAAGATTTGTTCAGAGCTATGGAATATCGCCCGCCCGAACAAGCAGCCGTGCCGCCCACAAACAAGACAAACAACTGGGTAAAGTATGGCGTTCCCCTGGCCGGTCTTACTGGTACAGCCGCCGCAGCCTACGCAGCGTATCGGATTCTGCAGGACTCAACAAACAAAGGCAACAAAAATCAGCCAAACCCAATGGACATCTACATCGAACCGCCTGTTCAACAGAAACAGGACCTCGAACCAAATACGAATAACTCAGGTTCAGGCGGCGACGGCACCGGTTTCGTACCGCAGGCGCAACCAGGCAGCCAGCCCGCTGACAAAGGTGGAAGATAACAGCGATGATTAAAGCGCAAGAGAACATCGAAATCATTACCCAAGCGCCAATCCAGTCGCTGAAATTGCCGCTCGGATGGTTCGAAGACGAACCGGACTACGGACCTCTGCCAACCTCGTTCAAGCGACGCTTCCGCTCATTTGTTGCACCAACTTCCGAGCTTATGATCTGCTACCGAGGGCAACCAATCGACCCCGACAGCTGCGAAAACTTGATGCGCTTGCTGAGCGAACGCACACAAGTTCTTACAAAGTCAAAAGTCAACGCGATTAGCCAGGTGCTCGGCAACATGAGACACGAATCAGTCTTTCGAGCGTTGCTGATTCGCACCGAAACGATTTGCGCCCGCAATGTTTTGACAGTCGAAGGAAGATGGTCAAACGGAGACGACGCTTACTGTCTTTTCCTGCCGGAAGAACCAGGCAGCAGCCACATCATCGAGCTGCACTATCAAGCACCCAAAGAAGAGTTTCGGAAAAATCTCGCTGCTATGCGGGGTGCATTTGCATCGCTGACCTGGATTTCCAACACACTTAGTGACCAAACGAACGAGTGAACAAACGAGTGAACGAACGAATCAACGAATGAATGATTGAATGAATGACAAACGAGTGAACCAACAATAGGAACTGGCTAAATTGACCAGAGGCAACTGGCGAAAAAATTGGCGATAGGCAACTAAAAAACAAGGCTAAAAATGGAACGCACAGATTCACGAGACGATAATTCACTGACGACAGCAGTCGCTGATGGATTCCACGCTGCGGTATACTCGGGACTGCAGCAACCGTACGATGCGATTCGGCAAATCGCCGGACAAGTGCACATCGACCTGCCAAATGCGCATCTGGTCTCAGCTCCAGAGCAGGCGACGTCCGGCTCCGCAGCCTGGGTAGCCGAATCTGTAGGCAGTGCCGCAGGAATGATACCGTGGGTGATTGCATCCAACAAACTGGTACGGGCGGGCGGTTCCCTGGCAGGAATTGGCAGAGAAGGCGCAGCCCTGGCTTCCGGAATGGGAATAGCTGAAGCAGGAATGACCGGCGCCGTCTACAGCACCCTATTTCAACCGACTCAAACCAACGGTAATTTCCTTTTCAACAAGGCTGCTGACGCTGGTATTGCATTCAGTACTTTTGCCGCAGGCGCCGGTATCAACAACATGGTTCGACCGATGTTCGGCTCATTCACATCAGAGCTAGCCAACCGCGCCGTTAACGCCGGAACAGCCTCGATGGCAGGCTTTGGCGCCGGCATCGTAAGCGCAGAAGCCGGAAACTTGTTAGGCAAACCACATCAAGATGTCATGCAAACGGGATTGAAATTTGCTGTGGCTGGTGGCGTATTCGGTGCCACATCCAAAAATGGATTCACCAGTGAAACAGAAATCGGAGCAAGCAAAAACGGCTTCGATTCCAAAGTAAATGCTATGTCCAAAAACCTAGGACATAGCGGCGATCCGATTGTCAGCGGTACAGTTGCAAGCGAACGTTCTGCCCCATATTTCGCCGAAAGGTTGTCAGCACCAGCGAAAAGCGGCGACCTTTTCGGACCGCGCCCAGAGGTGATTGAACAAACGTTGCCTGAAGTAAAAGCACGCTATGGAGAAAACAGCCCTGAACACGCCTCCACACTGGTCCAACTCGGTGATGCGCATATGACTCAAGGTAAATTGTCCAGCCCGGGGGCTGAAGCAAGCTATCTGGAAGCATTACGCATTTTCAGTTCGCACGGAGCCGATACGCCGCAGACAGCCTGGGTTTATGACAAATTAGCAACTGTCAAGCAAGTCTCTGGAGACACGGTGGGCGCAGCTGCAAATCTCTCTAAAGCACTCGAAATCTGGCAATCGTCATCGAGAGAGAGCGCTCTTCCCGCCGAAAGCTACATCGCCCGCAGAACGGAAGATCTGGCGCGCTTGCAAACGCTGAACAGGTTTAATGCGACAAAGCCTGGCGATTGATAGTTTGTTCTTTTCTTTCACATCTCCTGTTTGATTCGATCCATGATGACGATATCCGACTTATACTTAATAGGTCGGAGCCGGGTGTCGCCGGTCCATCACAAAGAATCCAGACCCTGTTAGTCTGGTGGCAGAAGCGACATTCAGACAACCATCGCCAGAGGGGTCAATCATGAGTTTTTTCGACAAACTATTTAAAGCAAAGTCCCAGCCTGAAGAAACTGAGGACGAGGAGAAAAAACGCTCGGATGAATTGATGGAGCGTTTGAAGATGCGTCGAGGACAAGAGACTGGCAAATGGCTTCTGATGATGGAGAATGCCAGCAAAGAGCCGCCACCTGCCGGCCCGCCGCCCACCATTGAAGGAATCGACGAGAGGCAGATTCTCGATGAGAAGCCATACACACCGCCAATAGAAGCACAATTTATGTCGCTCGCTCCTGATAGTGCAGAAAGTGCAGTCACTCCATTCGGTCAAAACGCCAATGCGCAGCCCAAAGAAGCTGAAGTGATTGCGGAAGCTTCATCCGAATCAACTCAGACTGAGACTGTTGTTCGAGAACAGCCCCAACAATCGGCGGCTCCAGCGACTAATGTTGAAGCTCAAGGAAGCGGTTTTCAATCGAACCGGTTGCGTGATCAAATTAACATGCTTTCTACATGGAAAGCCTGCGATGCATTAATCAAGGTTATCGATTCTGACCTGGCCTGGTTAGTGGGTAGACAGGGATCCACCGACCTGGATGCAAAACAATCCCAATACCTGACAGAACTGAGTGCCGAACTGCACACCCTAAAGGGTCAAATAGACGGGCTTATGGAAAACTATCTCCCTCGCTAGATTTGGATTCGATACAGTGTTAGAAAAATGCGAGAATGTGCATCATACCTTGCGCAGTCTCACCATATCTCTTCAGGAGCGTGAGTCAGAACTCTGGTTGAGAAGGCAGTATCTTATGCTTTCTCCTCCAGATGAAAATCCCGGCAATTGGCGTGCCCACCGCCGTCAAGATTGCAGAGCAGAATATAGCAGTCAGAACTAAGCTGAGAAGACGTCTCAACTCAGAGATCTCTTTATGCAAACCACTCAACTCCTGCTCAAGATTGGTAATAGGGTTTTCCATGTTACCGAGCGGTCTGCGTATAGCACCGAGTTCACTGTGAACTGACAAAAGTTCTGTGTTCGCACCAACAAGCTGTCCATGAAGTCCAACAAGTTGTTGATCAAGATTCTTCACGGGTGCCGCGATGCTTTCAAGCGGTTGCTGTATCCGCATGATTGGTGCTTTAATCACAGCGATATCTTTTCGCATGTCTCGTATATCTGACCGCATTCCTCCAAGACTTTCCTGCGTATTGGCGATTGAACTTTCCACACTAAGCATACGAGCCTTAACGGACCGCAATGGTTCCTCAATGCTGTCCATGTGCCTGTTTGTTGCTTCAATACCTTTGGTTATCGATGACATCTTGGATAACACAGATTCCAACTCACCATGGACGGTATCAAGATGAGTATTGACGGCATTTATCCGCTTTTCCGTCGACGCCACCTGCTCACGCAAATCAGTGAGAAGCGGTTGAAGAGAGGCCAGGGGTGCGGTCAAGTTAATGATTTGCTTCTGTAATCTAACAGTTTGCTCCTCAAGTGTGATTACGGGTCCGAGAAGCCAGCGAATCGGATTCAAGCTGGCTCGTTTCGGAGCAACATGCGATTCAAGAACAGGTTGGGTTTCGGCTTTTAATTCTCCATTGAGGGCGCCGGGCGAATTTGATGATGACGCGACAGTAAGTGAATCACGAGAATGAACTGATTGAGCCATAGCGATCGGAACAGCTGCAAAAAATATCCAAACTAAAACTGGAAAAAAACATCTTCCGCTGGAAATAACAGAATCGACTTTTAAATTTATACTGCTCATTTTTGCGCTGCCGCTCTGTTGCTAAACTTCGGTTAGGCTCAGAATATAGCGAATTCTATTCGGCAAAAGGTTAATTCACAGAGACTGTCTGTTGACTCAATAACGGAGAATGGCCGCCAAGCGAGAGTGCTCACTCAAACGGCCTGGTTCATAGAAGGTGACAAGACCACCTGTGCGCAAAACCTGCTCAATAATTTGATCAATAGCATCATCGTGCACCCCAGGAAGAGTTGAATCCTCTACAGGTTTAGGATTGATACCGATGGCATCTGGCTTGGCCGGAACATAGAAATCTTCCTCTACGAGTAGGCTCTCAATACGACCTTCCTGAGCGACTTTCCAGACCTCATCAAAACCAACAGCATACTTGTTTTGTCCAATTGAGTCACCGAACTTCTCAAGAATCGAAGTTCGTTGAGCTGCGAAATGATCCTGAACAAGCGGCCACACGAGTTTTGCCAGTTCCGGCGGGGTAGTACTATCGTGACTGCCTTGCAAAGTGCCGGCGATGTAAGACTTGTTGGCAGAAATTTCGTCAAAGAAAGCAAGATTACGGTCAACTCCCACAACAATCAAGGGCAAAGGATCTTGTCTGAGCGCTTCACCAACAGCCTGATCCACACCTCTAAAAAACTGCCGATCTTTATCGTCTCTGTGAGCTGAGATGTTAATGCCTCGCCCACCCGGTAGCTTAGTTGCGCCCCCAGGTCCCTGGTGAGTAAATGGGAAGCCATAGTCTTCAACTTCGGCCAAAGTATCAACGTAACCGTCATAGAGTCGCGTGGGTTGCTCACTGAGTACAAGAACCCAATATCTATGACTGCGTTTCATAGCAAAAACGGCATCCCTGATGGCGAACGAACTGTCAATCACAACGCGCTCGTTTATAGTGAAAGGCAAATAGTACTTCTTGCAAACATTCTTACTGACGTAAATAGCCAACCCATCAAGGGTTGTTCGATAATCGATGCGTTCAACAATTTCATTCAGCCGCTCAAGTAGATCAGCAGCTTCGCGCTTGCCAAACTCTTCAACAAGCCGATTGGTAGCTTCGGAGACAAGGTTTTTGACTCTTATGGGGTCTTGCTGATTGTCTCCAGACCATCTGTGCGTGGGAAGAAGAATTGATAGAGATGGATACTCTTTTTGGCTTAATAGCTGCATTATGTCCAGTTTGTTCACAACACTCTCCTCGATCTGGCGACCGAATCTGTTAACGACTAGATTGCACATGCCCCCGAAATGCAAGCTCGAACCGAAGTTTTATACATCTTTAATTAGACTGAAGACCAAAAGCTGGGTTGACCGCATTGATCAACATTGCCAGGCGAATCAACATGATGGTGATGATGGAACGATGTAAACCGACTGAGAGTCATTGTTGTTTAACTGAGCGAGAATTCACCACTCACGGTGACATGGAAAAACGGCTGGTTAGAATCTCTAGTTAGAATTATGTGTTTGGAATTTGCTCGCGTTTAAAAATTCAAAGCATGATTTGAGAATCACCTCGGTGGTAGTAAAGCGGTCTGGCAGCGGGACACCGGAATGTCTCTTTTGTGTAAAAGAATTCTAGCGATGGCGGTGCTAATGTCCGTGTACTTTAGCGAGCAATCAATGTTATTGCCCTGTTTAGCTGATCAAACTACTGAAACAAGCGAAGTTTCAACTCAAATTCAGCCAAACTGCTTACCACGAGTAACTAATAGTTCAAGCTTGAAAAGTGCATTGCAAGTTGCAAACACTCTCTCAGCACCTGATGCACATGATGTGCCGCCTTCAGGAAGTTCTTCTCCGGGCGCAGAGCAAAAGCTCGAGCTCCTCACCAAGCAGATAGCGCAACAGGAAAATACGCTGATACGACTGAATACAAATTTTCGCATCGAGTGCACACACGTCGGCAAGTGGAAACCCCGGCGCCTGTTTCTCTACAACCTTGCCGCATCTGGATGCGGCACTGCAGGTAGTAGCAGCATTGCCTCGACACGATGGAATTTTTACAGCCATCCGCGCTCAATGGCTCGCTCTACGGCATGGAGCGGTCCAGTTTGCCTTTTTACATCACATTGCATCTCTCTTGGCGCAGTACTGGCAGAGACAACTATTGATCTTATAAATGACAGTAAGGTGAGAAAGAAAGGATTTGATATAAACACTACTCACAAACGAGTACTAGCGATAAAAAGCGATCTAGACAGACTTCTTCAAGAGCGCCAGTCTATTCTTGAGCACACTGATGATTTCACCCTCTCTGATTTGGAGTTGGCCAGGGCAGAAGGTCGGGTGCTCACGGACGTCAGAGATTTATCTCTTGACGAGTACTCGCAATTTTTTGTCAGGGCACATAAGTTTTTTGCTAATCGCGCGGCCAATTCTTTTATGGGTATGACTGCCGCAAGCACTGGGGGTTTTGGAGGCACGCTTTTTGGCATTTTGAGTGCTGCTCACAGACGTCCGCGACTGGTCGGCACGGCAGGTATCGGCTTTTTAATTTCAGGTGCCACCATCGTCGCCACACCGGGAACTGGAAGAGTCGTGGCAAACTTAGCAGGCCAGCGTGCCCGCAAGAAAATCTACTCGCAACTGAATCTCTCTAAAACGGCATCATCGGTTTCTCAACTCAAAGCAGACATAGCTAAGCTCGAGCAACTTGCATCGAAAACGACTATTTCTGAACACTACAATCTGCAAAACCTTTTCAGACGCCTGAGTGCTTATGACAAGCAGGGCAAACTGTTTACTGCTCAAAATGAGATAAATGCGGGGGAAATAAAAAAGGCTAACGCAGAATTGAAAGAAAGAATGCTGTTTGCCGCCTTAATCGGTAGCTCAAAGATGAGCTGGGGTATTAACAATATCAATGCGGGATTCGGTTTTCAGCCAAGATCGTTATTGCGGGTAAACACAGACAGCGGCAAGGCTCGAGCTGAATTTATCAATGATCCTGAACCTTCCAGGCTGTTCACCGAGAGAGTAGCCATCGCCGCGACGACTTATATTCCTGGGCAAGGTCTCTGGATCTTCGATACTTTACAGAATCGCACTCGAGAGGAAATGCGCAATCGCACCTTGGCCTCGCAAGGTCAACTGCCTGGTGCGCTGAACAAAGAGCGGCTCGACCGAGTAGACGAGATCGACGCTGCATTCAACTACTAACCTTTGCCGCCAATCAGGCCAGGCCATTGCACGGGCAAATCAAGGGAAACGTTACCAGATTCCGACAGAGGGCAGCTCCGCTCTAGTTCTGTGCTGGTTCTAGAATTTGCAGTGATCGCTAATTACCTGCAGAAATTCCTCGCCGAAATTTTCAAGCTTGGCATTTCCTATTCCCTTGATCCGCGACATCTTAGACAGAGTGGAAGGCTTGACTGAAGCCATTTCCCTGAGTGTGGCATCACTGAACACCATAAATGCTTGCCAACCTCGCTCTCTAGCAATCCGGCTTCGGGTGGCACGCAATTTCTCAAACAGCTCTTTGTCAATGCCCTGCCATGATTGATCTGCTATTTTGAGTCGTTTCGCACGCAATTCTTTTGTCGAGCGCATCGGCTGCACCAGCTTGACAGAACGCTGTCCACGCATGACTTTCCACGATTCGTCATTCAAAACAATCGCCGCAAAATTGAAGCCGCTCTGCATGGCAACATTGAAAGTTCCCAGCAATCCCAATCCCACCAGCTGGTCAATCCAATCACGCAAATCAGTTTTAGAATAAGTATTGAGAATTCCAAAAGTGCTCAACTCTTCGTGCTGCCACTTGCGAATCGTCTCCGTTGTCTCGCCGCGAAGAATCGAGACAAAGTGGCCTGCCCCGAAACGTCCCTTCTTAATGCGCGCAACACACGAAATTATCTTTTGAGCGATCACCGTCGAATCAGGTACCTCAACGGTCTCGTTCAAACAAACATCGCAAGCATTGCAACTATCGTTCTGGTAAGACTGCCCGAAATACTCAACCAGGGCGCGATGGCGACAAACTGCTCCTCGGCAATAGCGGCTCATTATCTCTAGATGCTGATTTGCAGTTTCCAGAAAAGCACCATCATCGGTATCAGCGGCAAGTTCACCGCTGGCGCTCTTTTCCATAATTGACTTCCAGAGCATCAAATCGGCATTGGAGTAAAGCAGCACACATTCGGAATCAAGCCCGTCTCGGCCGGCTCGTCCAGTCTCTTGTTGATAGTGTTCTAGCGACTTCGGCATACCGGTATGCATGACGTATCTAACGTTAGAGCGATCGATGCCCATACCAAAGGCAACTGTTGCAACGATCAAATTGCACTTTTCACTGGCGAAATAGTCTTGCGCTGATTTACGTTCCTCATTAGTCAGTCCGGCATGATAGGCGACTGCATTGACGCCGTGCTTTCGCAAGGAGCGAGTCAGCTCGTCAACCTGTTTTCGACTGATAGCGTAGATGATGCCAGCCTCACTCTCATGCCGACGCACCACCTCTAAGACCTGGTTGATGGGCTCTCGTCTCGATAAAATTCGATAAGTGAGATTCGGACGATCGAAGTCCCCGACAAGAACCTCCGGATTTTTCAAGCCCAACTGCCTGATGATGTCGTTGCGAACATCCTCAGTAGCAGTGGCAGTAAATGCATGAACAGAGGCATGTGGAAAGCTCTCTTTGATCCGCTTCAGTTGTCGATACTCTGTTCTGAAATCATGCCCCCACTGACTGATACAGTGCGCTTCGTCTATGGCGAATGTTTGCACTCGCAGCTCTTGCAATAAATTGCTGAAATCGCTCATGGCAAGACGCTCAGGAGAGACGAAGAGCAGACGAATCTCGCCTTCGCGAACACGGCGTTCTATAGCGGCACGCTCACTTGTAGACTGCGAACTATCAACTTGTACGGCTGGAATGCCACAGGCCTTTAACCCATCCACTTGATCTTTCATCAAAGCAATGAGAGGCGATACCACCACAGTAGTAGTGCCTCTGACGATCGCAGGTGCCTGATAGCACAACGATTTGCCGCCACCAGTCGGCAGCACGACGAGCGAATCCATGCCGTTCAGTACCGACGCCATGGCCTGCTCCTGCAAGGGACGCAGTGTGTCGTAGCCCCAATGCCGCAGCACAACAGCTTTTACATCATCCAGCGAATGCCGCATTTGACTGACCATTGCACTCCTCCAGCAAGAGAAATCAACAGTAGCAGTTTCAGTTGGCAAAATTCTGGCAGGGCATTATTAAATGCAACTGGATAAACTTTGCGAAAACAGAGGTGAGCGACTATTCAAAAGCCGGTGCAGTGCGAGGAGCGCCAGCCAGCTCGTGAATCGGAAATTTGTAGACTTTGCGCGGGGGCTCTGCTGCCGGTGGTACAGGCTCAGTGCCTGGAGCGGGCATGGGTGTGGCTTTCGCTCTGACCACTTTCTCAGTAACCACAGATGGTGCAGCAGCCTGTCGGCGCCCCGCATAGGACACAAACAAGCACCAACCAAGACTTGCTGCCAGAAACAGCAAGAGCACCTGATCCCAGGTCGACGTAGCCAACAGGTAACATGCGGAGCCGACACCGGCGGCTGACGTAAATGTTCTAAAGGCGCTGCTCATGCGTCTCAAATTTCCTTACTAATTGAGGTGCGAAAGGTGCCGAAAGGCACTCTGGTGTATATAAGATACACCCCACTGAGATAGGCAAAACGCTTGGCAAGCGCGGTTTAGCGGACAGACAGCTTATTTCCGGTTAATTTCGCGTATATACGCTCTACAATTATCGGACTGCGCCTGCAAATCCTGACCAGCACGGGCATACCGGCAGCTCAAAGTCGGCAATTAATTCCACAATGTTTGTCTCGACCCAGACTAAGGCTTTGGCACCAATGGTGCCTTGGCCGATTCCCAGATCTCTCCGTCGACATACTTGACCATCAGCACCCGCAGCATCAATGAAGTCGAATGCGGCTCGATTTTGTCTTGCTTGAATTTTTGACTCGACTGTTGCTGAGGCGCAAGTAGCACCCCATCCGATGCCTGGAACGTTCCAACATTATTTCCGCTATCATCTACAAACCGCAGTCGAAATTTAACCGCAGATATCGGTTTTGGTCCGATATTTTTGTATTCAATGTAAATGCGAGCGTCGAGCGGGGCATCGAACGGGTCCACATCCAGATCCGTCCTCAACCCCTCCACGGAGACGGGACAGCCGGCCTCCGGAACAAATTCCGAGCGAATTGTTCGAACTTTATTTTCGGTTTGACCGTATGTATGTATAACGGGCGAAAACTCGGGAAGCCCTAAAGTGAGGAAGACGATGACGATATTCCAGAAAAAGGCCAGGACTAATTTAGTCAGCTTGCTGCTTTTCATGGTCTTTGGGCTTTTCATGGCGGTAGCGTCACTTTCGGCGAGGTCAGACTCCGAAGGTCTTCATCTTACAATCTTGCACACCAATGATTTGCACGCCCATGATGAATCTTTCGAGGAGCGGCAAAAGTCAATTGGTGGTTTTCCACGTATCGGGCACATGTTGAGGCTCTTTCGAGCAAAGGATCCCAAACACACACTGACAATCGATGCCGGCGACATTTTTCAGGGCACTCCGCTGTTCACCAAATATCACGGCGAAGTCGAAGTAAATATGCTCAACAAGATGGGCTATGACATTTACACGATAGGCAACCATGAATTTGACGACGGACCGCAGAATCTGGCTAGTCAGCTTAAGCAGGCCAAGTTCGATGTAATTAACGTCAATATGGATCTGACCGCCGAACCCGAGCTGGCTGCCATCGTCAAACCCTCTGTCGTCAAACAAATCGAGGGAGAAAAGGTTGCCTTCATAGGTGGTATCACTGCCGACTTGAACTCGGTAGCTTTGAATACGGGCGGGGTAAAAATCAAGTCGGCTGGACCCAACTGGGTTCAACCATTTATCGATGAAGTGGACAGACTCAAAGCCGCAGGCATAAACAAGATCGTTCTGGTTACGCATTGCGGCGTAGAGAGTGACAAGGTTCTGGCTCAATCGATTCCGGAAGTAGACGTAATCATTGGCGGGCATAGCCACACTCGACTGGACAAGCCGGTAATCGTCGAACACTCCGACGGCACAACCACTACGATTGTACAGACAGGCTGTTATGGGCGCGCCTTTGGCAAGCTCGACCTGGTATTTGACAAGAACGGTAAAGTGGTGCCGACTGGCACGGGCTATCGACTGATCAACATTACCGACAAAATTATTTCAGACCCTGATTTAAAAGCTTACGTCGACGAAAAGGTCGAGCCTCTGCTGGGTCTGCGAAAAGAAATCGTTGGCGAAGCGACCGGGGCCTTCGATAACAACTTCAGAAGTTTTCCCTGGGACTCAGCGCTGGGAGATGTAATTACCGATTCGCTCGTCGAAGAAGGGAAAAAATACGGTATCCAGATAGCCTTCGAGAACCGTGGCGGCATAAGAGCCCGCATCGACAAAGGACCAATCACTGCTGAAAAAGTCGAGGAGATGCTGCCCTTTGACAACAAAGTCGTCTTCGCCACCATATCTGGTGCAGTACTTCTCAAAGCGATGGAACATAGCTTTGCCGGGCCGCTTGGGGGAAGTTTCTTTGACGAGCATGGCATGAAAATCGCCTACGATGCGAGCCGACCAAAAGGTGATCGCATTGTTTACGCACTTGTGCAAGATAAAAACGGAGATTGGAAGCCCGTAGATCCCAATGCAAAATATAAAATCGCCGTCAATGACTACAGCTTCAAATCAGGTGAAGGCTACGATTTTTCGGGCGCAGAAAACATTGAGTACGTTCCCGAGCGCATTTCAGTGGCTTTCAGACATTATCTCGATAAACATCACGAAATTACGCCAAACTTGCCAGACCGCATTGTGCCGCTAACAAAGGATCTGGCACAAGTGGAAAAGAAACAAAATGGAATTTATCTGGTAGTAAAAAATGCACCGCCAAATTCCAAGCTCACCGTTGTAGAAGGAACCAATCGCGGCGTCTCAACGATAAACGGAGTGGTTGTACCGCTCTCGAATCCAAAGATTCTCTCAGCAGGATTGAAGACTGGTACGACTGGAACCCAATCCATAAAACTGACAGGCAAGTCGGAAAAAGGCTGGGTCTGCGTTTTCGCAAAGCCAGTCGGCGCAGCCAAGAAAGCGCTGATTAGTTATCCACTAGATGTCGAGAAAGCAAAGTAGGAAGCCTCCAATCGGAAGGCATCCAGAGACAAACTTTCGCGGCTGCAAGTTTGGGCGGATAAGCAAGCAGCGGAGTGCTCGAGAACCTCGCCTGTACCCAGAAAAGCATGCGCCTTTCGGTGCATGCTTTCCCTTTCGTCAAAAAGTGAATCGGTAATTTACCTGTAGAGCCTCATTGTCGGTGATAATTGTTCGCCTAGATGTGGTTCAACAGTTCGTCATACCTTGCCGCTACAGCTGTTACAAGCGACATCGGTACTGGTCGCTTGATTGAGTCTTCGCCCTCTGGTTTGAGCGAGTAGTTCACGAGCTCTTCGTACTCAGCCGGCAAATGATTGCCGTAGTGAGCCCAGACGAATTTGATACCACGGCGAGCAGCAGCTAATCCGTCTTTGGTGAGACTGTCACCGACAAAAATGGACTCCTGCGGATAAACATCGAAGTCAGCGAGAACCCGGTCTACACCAGCCGGATTAGGCTTTTCATAAGAGACAGGAAGAACGTGAAACTTAGTTTGCAAGTTACTGGTTGCAGCTCGCATCTCCTTGACACGAGCCCTTCCATGCTCCAGCGAGATTGGCTGCCATATCTCATCAACGCCTGGCTCTACCGTCTCCAGTGCATACACAGCATCAAGAAGTCCATCGAAGATCTGCTGATTGCGAATCCTCGCCATATAATCTGGCGCATCGCTCAAAGCCACCACCTTGATGCCTTCCTTTTTGAGGGCAGCCAGAGTCTGCAATACCTCTGGAAAAGGGCGCAGATACTTAGTTCTGTTCACATCGAGAGCATGCCAGAAAGGTCTGACAAAGATTTCGCGAAATTTGTCAGGATTTTTGGAAAAATGCTTCCATGCAAAACTAGTCTCCTCCAGAAGCCATGGGTACTCGTGTGTACCGCGCCTGTCAATGACCCGGCCTATGTCTTCAGCCAGCTCGCTCACAGGTGTATCAAGCTTGACACTAATTTCACGAAGAAATTCTCGAATCGCCGGTACGAAATAATCCCAAAACGATGCCAACGTACCGTCTACATCTGTAATAACTAATTTGGCTCGCTGACTGGGATTTCTTCCCAAAATCGCGAGCAGATCCTTTTCTTTCAATTCATACATGGTTTACCTACACTTTCACTTCTAGAAACGGAAGTCGAGCAGATGTCTGCATAGACTTTCCGGATAAGCGATAAAACGCTGTGCTCACGCCAGCTTCGACACATCGCATGTTCGAACCATAGTGTTACAGTGAAAACTAATACTCTTATACTGGCTGCTGAGGGCAGCATTGTCGCTGCATTATGCTGGTTTGCATATGATCGGGTCCTCCAATTTCACCAAACTATTTTTGCCCGTCGGTGACTAAGAACAGGTTAAGGGTGCGGCTTTCTTATGGCAACCCTTTTGTGACTAATGTTACATGTTCGCAAGAACCGGCGAACTGACCAGATAAAGAGCGCATGGCAAGCCAGTTCTAAGATAGAGCGATTAAAGGCACCACAAAAAGCAGGCAAAAGATTTACATCCGCAACATAAGACCATGACAAAAACGCCCTATTTATCGGCATTTTCACACACCGATGCAACGCAATCGATACATGGATTTAACAAGCCAGTTACATTTTATACAGGAGCACCGTATGCAGTGTGGATATACCACCCGCTTATTGCGGTGACGAACTCAATGCATTCAAGTTGCGCTGCGCCTCTGCGTAGTCCGGCTTCAACTGCAATGCTTGCCTGTATTCCGACTCCGCTTGTTCCTTTTTGCCCAACTTGGCGAGTGCCACACCGAGATTGTTGTGGGCCATGTAATTGGATGGATCCACCTTAATGGCAAACTGGTAGTGCTTTACGGCGGGTTGAAGCTGATTATTATGTTGATACAGAAGAGCAAGATTGTAGTGCGTATCAGCAAACATAGGATCAATCTTCAACGCCTTTTTGTACTCGTCGAATGCTTTTGCCAGTTGACCCTGCTTGAAATACGTAATACCAAGACTTGTATGAGCTTGCGCATAGCCCAGATTGCGCTGCGCCTGGGGATAGTCCGGATTGAGTTTCAACGCGGCCTGAAATTCTTCGACAGACTCGGGATATTTTCCCTGGGCACTGTATGCAACACCAAGGTTGTTGTGCGCTTCAATGTAATTAGGATTGAGTGCTATAGCCTTCTTGTACTCCTCGACGGCGTCATCCATTTTGTCTGTCTTTTGATACAGACAGGCAATGCCGTAGTGGAACGTGGCATTATTTGCATCTAGCTTGATTGCATTGACAAACCGCTCATTTGCCTGCTCTAGCTTGTTTTCGTTGGCATAAGTGAGGGCGAGGTTGTAATGAAATTCAGGATTTTGAGGATCGATAGTAACGGCTTCTTCCAGTAACTTTTCGGCGTCGGAATACTTGCGCTTGTCAAACATGAGCACGCCAAGATTGTAACGAGCATCCGCCAATTGAGGATCAGCAGCTATAGCCTTTCGATATTCCAGTTCAGCCTGGTCTAACTTATTTCGATTGTGCCAGATCTTTCCGATCAAGTTATGCGCCCGAGCATTCTTGTCGTCAATCTCGACCACCTTCTGCAGAGTGCCCCAGGCCTCGTCATAGCGCTTATTGAGATATGCCTTCTCAGCCCTTGTGTACATCTTGTCGGCTTGTGTTTCGGCAAAAACGGGCGCGGTCACAAGCCATAGCAGCATCAGAAATTTTACTGAATTGAGTCGCAAAACAGCCTTCCCAGCAGTACTCACACCTACAGTTTATGTTATTCCGCTCTGGAAATCCTGAGGATCGCCGAGTCACCAGGCGGGATGGTTTACAATAAGAGCTTTCAGCCCGCTTACAATGCAATAGTTTCATGGTCGTCAGCAAAACTGCCACAATCCAATCCATAAACCCCGCCACCCGTGAGGTGATTGGCGAAGTCCCGATCCTGGCCGGGCATGAAGTCAAGGACGCGGTCGACAGAGCCTGGAAGGCGTATGAGACGTGGCAGCTCGTTCCATATCATAAGCGTGTCAAGAAAATATTCGAGTTCAGACGGCTTCTAGAAGCAGGGGCAGATGAGATTGCGCAGCTGATCACCACTGAAGTTGGCAAACCAATAGTTGAGAGTCTTCTGGCCGAGATGACGGGTCCGCTCGACACTTGCGTCTGGCTGGCAGAAAATATCGAGACGATGCTGAAGGATCAGGTCGTCCAGATGACCAATCCACTGCTGGCGACAAAGCAGAGTGTCGTCACCTTTGAACCATTGGGTGTAATTGGCATTATCGCGCCATGGAACTACCCATTCTCCATACCGGTTATGACGATTCTGATGGCGGTTGCTTGCGGCAACACTGTAGTTCTAAAGCCCTCGGAAAAATCGCCTTTAATTGGCATCAAAATCGGCGAACTATTTGAGAAAGCAGGTTTTCCTGCGGGCGTAGTCCAGGTGATTACAGGTGACAGAAGCACAGGTGAGCAGCTCACCAGATGCGATCTGGCGCGCATCATTTTTACAGGCTCGGCTGCTGCAGGCACAAAAATCATGGAGCAAGCAGCACCGAATCTGACACCACTCAGCCTCGAACTGGGAGGGAAAGATGCCGCGATAGTTCTGCCGGATGCCCCAATTGACTGGACGGCGCGGGGCTTGGTCTGGGGGGCTTTCACAAACGCCGGTCAAGCGTGCGCTTCAATCGAGCGCGTTTACATCATCAAAAGCAAAAACACACAAAAACTAATCGACAAGATTGTGCATTATGCATCGGCACTGCAATTGGGAGCGCCCAGCGAGAAGACCACCGATGTCGGTCCGGTAATCGACGAAATGCAACTTTCGGTTATAGATGCGCAGGTAAATCAAGCACGAGAAATGGGTGCGGAAATTCTTACCGGCGGCAATCGCAAAGATGAGCTGGGAGGATTTTTCTACCCCCCAACCGTCGTCACCAATGTCAACCACACCATGGACATAATGACCAAAGAGACCTTCGGTCCGGTAATGCCAATCATGGTAGTCGAAACGGAAGATGAAGCCGTAGCGCGAGCCAATGACAGCGAGTACGGACTGTGTGCCTCGGTTTGGGCAGGCGGGCTGAGCAGAGCTGAGGCAGTAGCACGAGACTTGCAGGTCGGAACGGTTATCATCAATGACTGCCTGGTATCGCATGCGATGCCACAAGTTCCCTGGGGCGGCTTAAAAAAGAGCGGCTTCGGGCGCAGTCACTCACACTTCGGTTTGATGGACCTGGTCAACATCAAACACATAAGCATCGATTCGTCAGGCGGTGCGCAAAGAGTCTGGTGGTACCCTTACGGACCATCTCGAGTGAAGACAGCCCGCGGCGGGCTGAAGTTTTTACACGGCACCTTCCCGCTCGGGAAGCTCAAAGGTCTTTCAATCTTCGTCTGGAATATGTTCCGCAAAGCGAAATAGTCTCAAGCAATCGCACCTGAGAGCCCCGCATCAGAGCTCAATTTCATCGCATTCAAAATCTTAGCCAGCAACTCGATTGCTTCCGTACATTCATCGAGAGTGTTGAATGAGCTTGCCGACAGCCGTATCGACGCCTTTGCCTGCTGGTCCGACAATCCCACCGCTTTCAAAACCGACGACGGCTCGATAATTCCCTTATGACAGGCGGAACCGCTTGAAATACAAAGTCCTTTCAAGTCAGCCCGCATCACAATAGCCTCGCCTTCGAGACCGGGTAAAACAAAGCTTACATGACCCGGCAACCGCTGAGTCAAAAGAGAAGCACCAGTGAAAATCAATCCATCGACTTGAGACAAATGCTGCTTGAAAAGTTTCGAAATAGCGAGCAATTTTTCACGATTCTGATTCATCTCGCGACCAGCCAACTCTGCGGCTTTTCCGATAGCCACTATGTTTGACAGGCCTTCTGTACCAGGCACCACGCCCATCTCCTGGCCACCGCCAAAAACAATCGGCATTATGTTCTGCAGCTTCCGCACATACAGAATTCCTACACCCTTAGGCGCATGAAACTTGTGTCCAGACAAGGAAAGAGAACTGATCGGAAGCGATTTGAGATCGATTGGAATTTTCCCTGCCGCTTGCACAGCGTCTGTGTGAAAAAAGATATTGCGCTCACTGGCAAATCTTGCAAAAGATGCAATGTCTTGAACAGTGCCTATTTCATTGTTTGCCCACATTATCGAAATGATGCTGGTTTCACTCGTCGTCTGCGCCTCGAGGTCTTTCAGCGACACAAATCCTTCTCGATTGACAGGCAGATAAGTAACCTTCCAGCCCTGACTTTCCAGATACTGACATGGTCCAGCTACCGACGGATGCTCGATGCGCGTCGTAATCAGATGCCGTCCCTTATCATTCGCTTGAGCGAAGCGGGCTCGACCCAGCAACGCGCAATTGTTGCTTAAGGTGCCGCAAGAACTGAAGTATATTTCATCGGCATCACAGTTGAGCAGCGCAGCGACATGTTCTCGCGCCTGGGTCACGGCGTCTTTGGCATCCCTGCCAAGTGCGTGAATAGACGACGGATTTCCCCACGAACGCGACATGTAAGGAAGCATCGCATCGATTACTTCCGGTCGCACTTGAGTGGTGGCGCTGTTGTCCAGGTAAATCATATTTGTGTACCGGTCAGAAGCTAGCATCCTAACACGACACTGATTTCAGTGCTATTTTAGGTTGCGTAACGTTCTAGAGCCGCATTTGAGTATCATTCTCTTTCGAGTTTCAGCCCTGATCATTGCGCTGGCAATTGTCACCGTAATCAATCTCTGCCTTGGAGACGTGTGCATCACGCCCGAGCAAGCCCTGCACGCAATAACCGACTCAAAGCTGAATGATCCCACCCTGCACGAGATTCTGTGGCAAATAAGGATGCCTCGAATTTGCGTAGCGATGATTGTGGGAGCGGCTCTGGCAGTGTCGGGTTACATATTGCAGGCGTTATCGCGCAACTCGCTTGCCGACCCATACCTGACAGGAGTTTCAAGTGGTGCAGGACTGGCAGTAGCAGTGGCGATGATTTGCAACGTGAGCTTTTCCGCAATTCCCGCCGCCGCTTTTGCAGGCGGGCTAGTAGCAAGCCTCATAGTTGCTTCGATGGCTCGGGGTCCAGCCGGGCTCTCAGTCGGCAGACTACTGCTCTCGGGCGTGGGACTCTCTGCCGTGTGCAGCGCTTTCATCACGATGCTCCTGATTCACGCCTCTAGCGTCGCCCAGGGTCAGGGGCTCTTTTTCTGGCTTGCGGGTGGTATCGCGGGCAGAACCTGGTCTGAATTGATACCAGCTTTTGCGTACACGCTTGCAGGAGTCGTAATCGCACTGGCCATGAGCAAGCAAATCAGGCTGCTCTCACTCGGCACACAATCAGCTCAAGCCCTCGGTCTGGATGTTGGTCGCACTCAGTGGATTCTCCTTGCCGCTGCTGTTCTCATGTGCGGGGCAGCAGTATCAATCAGCGGACTGGTTGGATTTGTTGGATTGATCGCCCCACATTTAGCCCGTCGACTCTATGGACAGGACGAACGACTGCAAATCATTTGCTCGGCAATGCTGGGCATGACACTGGTCCTGGTGAGCGATTTAGCAGCGCGCACTCTCGGTCAGGGTCAGGAGTTACCGCTTGGCACACTGCTTTCACTAATAGGCGGTCCATTTTTTCTCTGGTTAATCGGCAGCAAACACGGCCGAGAGGTACTGCAAAACTAATGGCTGAACCGAAGACACAGATAGACGTACAAAATCTCAGCGTAGGTTTCGACAAGAAGCCGGTGCTCGAAAACGTCACAGTGCAGCTGATTCCCGGACAGGTGATTGCGATCGCGGGACCAAATGGCGCAGGCAAATCTACTCTACTGAAAACAATAGCGCGACAAATCAAACCAATTGCTGGAGCAGTGCACCTGAACGGTGCAGACATCTGGCAGATGCGCACCCCTGAGTTTGCGGGTAAAGTCGCATACGTGCCGCAGGATATCGAAATCTCGACACAGCTGACAGTCGAACAGATGGTCATGCTCGGTCGCAATCCACACCAGTCATGGTGGCAATGGTACGGCAGCGCCAATGACACAAACGCCGTCAACAAAGCTCTCGAAAACACAGAGATGCAGACACTGCGCGAGAAGCCCCTATGTCAGCTCTCCGGGGGCGAACGCCAACGCGCCGCTCTGGCCACCGCTATAGCGCAGGAGCCGCAATTTATGCTTCTAGACGAACCAACCTCACATCTCGATTTCAAACATCAAAATGAGTTACTGAAACTTCTAAAGGGTCTTCGCGCAGCGGGACTGGGCATCATGATCGTCCTTCACGACCTGAATGTAATTGCGAGAATTGCGGATCACGTCGTGCTGCTTGAGCATGCAAGTCAACGGTGCAGCCGAGTCGCCGCCACAGGCTCCGTGTTACAAGCACTGAGCGTTGAAAATCTGAAGCAAGTCTTTGACGTCGATGTAACGGTTTTCGATGACCCTAACACAGGCGAGACCGTCTACAACCCCTTTTCACTCAGAACAGTGCAGGGTTAAGGTGGCGGCGCAGCGTTAAGCAGCACCACACGGAAAGTACTTAATCGCAATAATCACAGACCAGATTAGTTGAACCGCAGCGAAGAGCCCTAGAAGCCTATGCGAAAACTGCCACTGGCATTATGACCGATCGGGATGCGAATGCTTATGCCCGAACGATTCCCGAAGCAAGGTCCACCGTATCCGCCGCCGTATCCATCGTTATAGACCGGATAGCTGCCGTTTCCGAAACATCCGCCGTTGTCGCCATAATAAGGGCGCGGGGGCTCGTGCCGACCGTTGTAGCGACGACAGTTCTCGTTATACATCTGAATTCTTACGGCTTCATCGCAATCACGCTGCATCTGATACTGACGCATCTGGTCAATGCGCTGCTGCTGCTCGAATTGCTGCCTGTATTGCTGCTCACGAGCCATCTCGATGCGCTGCTGCATTATCGCCTGCTGGTCATACTCACGCTGCCGAGCAGCGTCTATACGCGCTTGCATGTCGTCATAGCGTGGGGCCCGGTCAGGAATCCGGTAGCTTCCGTTATATTGAGACCTGTCATTATCATAGAACGAAGTGCCATTGTTCTCTCTTAAGCGGGAGAGATTTGGATCACAGTGGCGGAAGTCCATACGCGAGTCGCGGCGGTAATCAGCTCCGTCGATTGGCGTCTGATTGAAGTATGCATTCTTACAGTGAACATTGTTGATGATGACTGTTCCATCAGCAGTCACTTCACGGGTCGTAAAATTCTGTGGATAGTCACTTGGCCGCATTCTCCCCGGCATTCTATCGCCGTGGAAAGCATCATACTGGTCGTCACCGTTCTGACCGTTTTGCCGACCACTGCCATCGTATATGTAGCGATCGCCATTTTGATTGGACGGCAGCTGGCGCTGATCGCCGCTCCACCTGTACATGTCTTCATTCCCACCATTACCGGGATACGAGCTGGGACGATCGGACATAATGAACTCCTTAAATATGACGCGCGGGCTGAAGGGAACGCTTGCTTATATACATATTCCTGAATAATTGGACTGTCAATGGGAGAAGCCCCACCTTAAACCTTGTATCCCTGAACTGGTGGGACTCTCTTTTAGCGACGGCTGAGGTACACAATCCGTACGACTCATAAAATTATGCCCTCATCGGTCAGAGATGAACCCGAAATCAGCTTTCTATGGAGTAACTATACTGACGGCGTGTGAGCATCTAGTGACATTCCAGATTAAACCGTGCGTAAGGGCTGAGATTCGATAGACAGGTGTCGACCGCAATTGGGTTCACCGCAATTGGGTTGATCCCACTTTCTCGCTCGGAATCGGATCACCACGATTTCCTGATCGGAATCGGGTGTTGTTCGTGATTTCCAGATCGACATCGCGTCGACCGAAATTTTTCGATCGTAACGGGTTGACCGCAACAAGTTCACATCACAAATCAGAATTAGTCTTAGTGTTTGAATCGCAAGGAACGTTGAACACACAAGGAAACATCCTGATTTGCAACAGATCGGGAACACAAAACCAAAAACGAAAGTCAATAAAATCAATGCACCACTTTTTGATTCTTGTGCTATAGTCAAAGAACGTTTCGTCAGGGAAATAAGATCGTGAACCGCGTATTCCAGCATCAAAGCCAGAGTCTCAGCCAGTTTAGCTGGTTGCTCTTTGCGCTGTTGAATGTCACTGCTGGAAAAAATCAAAAGGTTTACGCTCATGATTCTCTATTACAACAACAAGATTTGCTTCTGCAATAACACTGATTGCCCATCGGGAATCAAGCGCAGACTGCGCCATTCCAGCGTCGCTCTGGCGCGGAGCATGCTTCCTCGCAGTAGCCATAGACTGCATTATAGTGCCGGTGGACTGGTTCACCAGCGAAGACGACTCGTCGTCTCGCAGCAAGAGATCCATCCGGCAGAGTCCTGGCAAAAGCTCTTCAGATGGCAGGTTCGGGGCGCCAGTGGTGAAACTCGTCCCAGAAGTTTATCGCTGACTTAAACTACGTTCAATCAAACAATATATGGCACTACATATAGTGCCTCAGATTAATTCGTTCAATTATTGGCCGTTCGTCTAATGGTAGGACCTCACCCTTTGAAGGTGAAGATCTTGGTTCGAATCCAAGGTGGCCAGAATCGTGCATGTCGTCCAGAGGCCTAGGATGCCTGGTTGTGATTCAGGCGACACGAGTTCGAATCTCGTCATGCACTCCAAGCCCGGTTAGGAGAATTGGCAAATCCGCCTGACTTAGAATCAGGACTTTCTCGGTTCGAGTCCGAGACTGGGCACCACGCGCAAGTCGGTTAACGGTAAACCAGCGAGCTCCAACCTCGCGACTCGTGGTTCAAATCCACGCTTGCGTGAATTACAAGCCACCTGCGCACCATAAACGGTGCGCAGCGACACCGCATGCGATCAGCCACGCATGTCGAAATTGTTCACGATGCATAACGCAGCCGTGTAACTCCGTAGAGATGAGGCGAATGGAAGCAAGCTCTTTGCTAAAGAGTCACCGTGAAAGCGGCAGCAGGTTCGAATCCTGTCATCTCTGATTAAACGCCAACATAGCAATGATGGTTCACGCACTCGCCTGAAGAGCGAGACATCTCAGTTCGATCCTGAGTGTTGGCAAAATATTATTCGTGCTTACGTTTGTCTGCGATTAGAACAAAGACAGTAGCAAGCAATGGCAGGCAGAAAAAGCCAACTGAAATTGCAATTTCATTGGTACCCACTATGGCGCCATGCTCCAGCAGCTCGCTCAGACGCATACCCGCCATCACCTCAAAAGCCAGGAAAACATAGCTCAATAAATTCGAACGGAAAACTCTCATTACAAAAAAGAGTCCAACAGCGAGGTATACCGTTGTGGCTATGAATGAGGCTGCGATGTCCTGCCAGAACCATTGCGAGGTGCTCATCAGAACTGCACAGAAAAGAACAAAGATCGTTGAGCGCATTTTCGTCGAAAGAAATTTCTTCCAGAGCGCGGCACCAATAGTAAAAAGAGTCAGGGACAACATAACACCGCTCAACACGGCGGTGACGATATCAGCAGACGGAAATAGCGATGAGAAAATCGCCGGCATAAACTTTGGAATATCCAGACGAACCTGGGGAGTCAACGGCGCCATTACTGAATTCTGCATGAATTTGACAAACGTCCATGTCAGACAAAGACTATAGGAGCCCAAAAGAGCATCCAACCATATGTTGCTTCGCATTTCACGTTCGTATTGATTGTGGGGTTTGAGCAAAAACCCGTGCCGCAGTTGATTGGCAATCGCAGGAAAACACAGACGGATAGTCGCAAACGCAGCAAGCGCAAGCAGCAGATAGCCGCAGGAGACAAGTAAAACCTTGAGAGATTCCTGGGCCAGAGATTGAGCCATAAACGAATTGAGATCTTCTGCAGTGTTGTAACTGTAGAACAACTTCGGCGCACTATTAATAGTAGAAAGAACTGTAACGAGGAGCGCCAATCCACCTACTATCAGGGGACCGGTCCATCTGATCGACGTGGCGCGCAGTACGTGAATAATCCAATACAAGGCGGAAACTAACAAAACAAAACCAAACACATAACGCATCACAGTGTTTAACTGCTGATACCACTTCTGCTTGATGCGAGGCCACGACCATGAGTCTGGCAGGTCGTAATCAATCCTCAACTCTGAAATCTGATCACCTTTGACACCAGCTTTGATTTTGGAAGCTGTAGCGCCGACATTGAATTTCGGCACATTCAACTCGAATTCATAGTCAACACGCTCGGGGCGAACAATCCGGTTTCCACCTAAAACTTTGTACGGGATAAACTCAGGCCGATTCTTCTTCAAATACGCGTCAACAATGGTTAGCGCCTCAGATTCCGACAACCTGGCGCCTTTGCCCTCATCAATATTTTCCAGAATAGTGGCACGCTTGCGTCCATCCGCATTCATGAAGACCCAATAGACCTTCGACTCCTGCGGTTTAAAGAATCGGACTCTCCATTCCAGACACGGCTCAGTCTGAGAATAGAGTTCGGAAGTTAGCGATTTGCCGAGTTGCTCAAAAATATATTGCCAGGTCATCGAATCAGACTGCTCAGGCTTTGCAATCAATTCGATCTCACTTTGATAGCCGCCATCGACAACCATATCTTCCTGTAAATATTTCTTGGCTAGAGTCAGAGCTTGCCCAGAGCCGATAGTCAACTTCTTGTCGGCTCCGATTGGTTCGGGCGTCGGCAGAAACGAAGCCCCCAGACAAAGCAGTGCCGTAACCGTCAGACCCAGGCGCCACCGTCTCGACAGAGGCACATATTTACTTTCAGAACGATCGATCTCAATTTCCACTTTCTCTTTTGGCGGCACTGGAACTTCAGATGCAGCGTTAGAAAGATCCGTAACAGCGATGCCCTTTTTCTTTGCCCATTGTCGACCGACGAATGCGGCAACAAGAAAGGGAATCAGACAAATTACGGCTGGACCAGTCAGCAAGAGCTGGTGGGTTGCAAACACCGGTTCAACGGTGAGAAATGCATCGTACAGATAGTGAGCCACGAAGCAGGGTAAGATGCCATACCTGTTGATAATCCAACCAAAAACCATTCCTACGACTGTCAACTCGACTCCGCGAGCATAGCTTGGTTGTTGCGGATACTGGCTGTGAGCGAAACCCCAGATCACAGCTTGTATAAAGTTGGCCAGCCAGAAATTTTTCAATAAGCGCTTGAGCAGACCTAACCCTACAACCCGACACGACAATTCTTCCAATCCAGCAGCGCTCACGCCAATCAAAGCGGCGCTGATAGCCGGACAAACCGTGCCGACTGTCTTGTAGTCATCGACCCCAAGCGGACAGAAAAAATTGAACTTCTGCCCGACCATGTAATACGAGATCACCCAGAGCATCATGCCACCAACAGCGAGATACCCATATATGGTCTTCTGGAAAAAGTCAGGCTGTGACATGCCTTTCAACGAAAGAAGGGAAGGCATTGCCATGTGCCGAGGCCAGGTCTTGCGATAGATAATTTCACCGCCACCAATCAAACTGAGGCTCAATAAAAATGCTGCAACGATTCCCAGAGCCAGAACCATCAGGTGATTGGTGACAAAATTGGCCATGGTCAATTTTGTTTCGTACTGCGTATCGACAGTGTTTGTCCAGTTGTTGCCTTGATCGAGCAGAAGTAACAGGACCACAATCAGACTGCCAACCAGCGCAAAACGCCAGCGAATGTTGTGAGTGTTCAACCCATAAATGAAGGCTCCGACTGTAGCAACAAGAAAAACAAAAATAAAGAAAGACGCTACTTTGCCGAGCAATTCATTGTTTTCGCGAATCTTTTTATACACTCGCGTCCAGGTGTCGGAAGGCGCAAGGTAATAGCGATAGGTTGAAACCTTATTGCCGGCGATTTCTACGCGAATACGAAGCGTCGACTCTGGAAAACCGGATTTTCGCCATTCAAAATGCTGGTCGACACGATTGGGCTTAACTTCCGTTCCATAATCGAAAAGCTCATACTTGCTCAGATCTTGCTTGCCGATCTTTGCGACAAAATCCTCAGCCAGCCGCTGCGCCTCCTCCTTGCTCAGAGACGGAAGTTTCAAATCATTCTCCAACTTATGGAAGACTGATTTCAGCTGACCGCTTGTGGTATACGCGATGTAGAGCTGCTCTTGATTGAGTTCTTTACAGAAGCGAGTGCGCCACAACCACACCGGAACATCATTTTTCATCAACTGATTAGCGGCCTTGATGCCCAAATTGAACTCCAGTACTGTTTTCGCCTCGTCGTCGTCGAGAAATACTGTCGTCTGAATAGTTCTGTTGAGGTCATAACCAAGCTGCGTCGCCAATTCCCGAGCTTGCATCGCCGCTTGTTTATTGGTCAGCGCGTAGTTTATTGAAGCAGCAGGAAAAACCTGTTTATTGAACAGCGCATAAAAGCAAAAACCGCTTACGGCTATGATTATCCAGAGTGGTCCAATCGAAATTTTGCTGTAGACAGCACCAGCAGCCGGGCTCTCTGATTTATCGGTGGGCTCAGAACTCAATTGGCACCGTATCTGGTATTCACACCACTAGTAGTGTTAGTGAGCCAGCAATGCCAAAAGTTTCGGTACAAAAACAATCATTCCGATGGCAGCAGCAGCAACAGAAGCAATTAAAACCGCAGCGGCAGCCGTATCTTTTGCATAGCGGGCTGACTCATGATACTCGTTGTTTGACGAAATATCGACCAGGTGTTCAAGCGACGTGTTGACGAACTCCGCAGAAACGACAATTGACATAGCAACAATCAATGAAATCCAGTCTTGAGTGCTGACCTTCAACCACAGACCCAGCACTGTCACGACCAGAACCAGTGAGAAGTGGATACGCACATTGCGTTCCTCTTTCAAACCGATCCAGATGCCGTGAAAGGCATGGTAAAAAGATTCAATCATAGTAATCGCAGGTCCAGTTTTACGATGCCAAGCTTGAGGCACTATGGTTGAAACTTGAGCTGCCGCACTTGGCTCGGTGTAGGCGGACTCTAGGCTCTCGGGCGATACACCTGTCTCCATCAGATCAACAGTGCGAGAGCGGTGCTGAGCGACCTTGCCCTTCGGAACCCCTAGCGATTTCAAAGCAGTACCCCCGATGCCATCCGCTCATTTGCTTAACTGCATTCAATCTGCAGAGCTGCCATAAAATTCACCATAACACAGGGTTGTTAAGAACAACAAGGTTATTCGGTTAGCATTGTTAAGAGGCGCGCACATGGGCGTAAAGGCTTGAGGCACGCGGCACGCGCGCGCTCCATGCATGCGACACGCGTGGGCTCGATGCACGCGGGACGCGTGCGCTCCATGGGGCGTTAGGTGTGTCGAACCTAGCGGGTTACTCCGGCAGCGCCTAGCACTGCCTTCTGGCGCGAGAACATGTCTTTTTCCTGTGCCCTGGTGATGTGGTCGAAGCCAAGCACGTGTAACACTCCATGAACAAATAAAAAGCAGATCTCGCGATCGAGGCTGTGCCGGAAATCATCAGCCTGCTCGATGGCTCTGTCAATTGAAATGACGATTTCGCCCAATTCAATACTCTCTTGACCAAAGTCGGGCGGAAAATTCGCCGCTTCGCCATCAAATATCAAAGGGAACGAAAGCACGTCGGTAGCAGCATCTTTGCTGCGAAACTGTTCGTTCAGCTCCTGAATCTTCTTATTGCCAACGAACATAAGCTCGATGGAGCCCCGTTCGGCGATCAATTTCAACTGTTTTTTCGAGATGTGCCGGGCTGTATCCTCTCTTAAATTGGCACAGACCTCATGAAAGAGCAGATCGAATGTTTTAGTCCACTTTTTCGTATCTATAGGTACCTTGCGCTGCTTATTGCTTACGTGAACCGCGCCCATACAAATCTCCAGGGTCGTAATTAGCTCAGACACGGGCGCCGCGCCCACAGTTGCCTGAAAAGAGCCGTCATGTTAACATACACCACATATGGAATCGTGTTGTCGTAGGCTTGGAACGTTAGCCTACGGCATTCTCGTTTGTGGTCGTCCGTTCAAATCGGGCGCAAGATTGCCGCGATAAGCATGTCCGACAAAAAAACTCTCGAACAAAAACTGCAGATTGTTACCGAAATCGCCGATGCGATTGCCGGTCCGCTCGGTTTGTTCGTCGTCGAATGCAAATTTGGACAGCAGGGACGCAGACGCAGCCTCGAAGTAACAATCTTCAAGAAAGAATCATGGGTTTCACTGAGTGATTGCGAACAACTCAGCCGTTTACTGGAAGCTGAGTTGGATAAGCGAATGGCGACAGAAGGACCTTTGATTGAGGGCAGCTTTGATTTGCAAGTGCAGAGCCCGGGCATCGACAGACAGCTCAAGACAGAGAGAGAATTTAAGATTTTCACAGGTCAGATTGTGCAAGTTCAGAGCAAAGAAAAAGTGGGCGAACTTGGTATCAACTTCAAAGGCACCCTTGCCGGTATCGCTGATGGGAAGCTGCACTTAAGCAAAGCCTCAGCAATCAAACCGAAACAGCATGCAAAAGGAAAACAAGTCGCGAGCAAGGCGGAAGCGCCTCAAGACGTGACAATCGATCTTAAAAGTTGCAGCACCGTCAAATTGTTCTCAGACGATCTGGCGAGGCAAAGTTCAGGCGAGAAATTGCCCGAACTCGATGGAGATGGCACAGGCGGTCACGCTTAGCCACGACGACTAGCACGATGAGCTTGCTCATCAAAATACTGAACAACTGAATAAACTGTGGGAGAAAAATCAAATGATCAAAATAGGTGACAAACTACTTGAAGCCGCCGAAGAATTAGAGCGTGATCGCAATATCCCGCAGGAAGAGTTCATTTCATACGTTTGCGATGCCATAGTCGCCGCCTATAAGAAGAAAGTGCCGGACCACGATGTAGAAGGCGTAAGAGCAATCTTCGATCACGAAACCGGTGAAATCGGCATTTTCGCACCAAAAGAAGTCGTTGATAAAATCTCTAACGAATATCACGAAATCAGCCTGGTCGACGCTCAAGACTTGATTCCGGACGTCTCGGTCGGTGAAGTACTTGAAATCGAAGTAACACCCGCCGACTTCTCAGAATTCGGACGAATCGCCGCTCAAACAGCCAAACAGCTGATGACGCAGCGTCTGCGCGAAGCCGAAAAAGAACTGATCAAAAAAGAATTCGAAGCTCGCAAAGGCACTTGCACAACCGGTCAAATCGAGCGTATCGAAGTAATCAGCAACAGCCGCAACAACGTCATCGTCAACCTGGGACGAGTAGAAGGCTGCATGCCCACTCGCGAACAGCTGCCCGGCGAAACCTATCGCGTCGGCAACAGAGTGCGTGTATACGTTCTGGAATTAAGAGACACTGGTCGCATTCCGCAAATTATCGTTTCTCAAGCCCACCCTGAGCTGGTTCGAGAACTATTCGAACTGTACGTTCCGGAAATCGAAGACGGCACAGTCGATATCAAATCAATTGCTCGTGAAGCTGGATACCGCACAAAAATTGCCGTGCATTCAGAAGATCCAGATGTTGATCCGGTAGGAGCATGTATCGGAACCCGCGGTGTAAGAATTCAAAACGTTGTTGCTGAGTTGCGCAATGAAAAGATTGACGTGATTCGCTACTCGCTCGACCCCGTTGATTACATCTCGAACGCCCTCAGCCCGGCCCGTATCACAACAGTTGCACTGTATGAAGAGGGACCCGAAAGCGGCGGCAAGCGCGCAGAAGTGATCGTCCCTGACGACCAGCTCTCGCTCGCTATCGGTCGCGGTGGTCAAAACGTCAGACTGGCAGCGAAACTAACCACTTGGAAAATCGATATCAAGTCTGAAAGCCAAGCTGGTGGGTCATTCCGTTCTCTCAATCAAACCCTTGAGGACCTTAGCCCATCGACATAGACCAGTGCACACATGTACGCATCTGCGTATCATGTCGCAACAAAAAACCTCAAATCGAATTAATCCGATTAACGGTCGATCATCTCTCTGGTGACGTAAAGCTTAACAATGGGAAATCACCGGCACATGGTCGCTCAGCCTACCTGTGCCGGTCCAAACCCTGCGTCAGTCAAGCTCTCAAGGGAGGGCGGCTCAAACACGCACTTGAAGGCCGAAAGGTCAAAGGTGTCACCAATGCACGTTCCGTCCGGCTTCCTCTTGAAGAACAACTTATTCACGATATGACCGGTATGTGCACAGATAGCGAAAAAACATGCCAGAATACAGAGAGTGAGGAGGCGCCTGAATGAACGATCGTGTTCGCGTATACGAGCTTGCGAGACAAATGAACATCCCTAACGAGGATGTCATTACTACTTTGCGCGAACTCGGTCACGACATCAAAAGCCATTCCAGCACCGTAGACAAAGTAGCAGTAGGTCAACTCATTTCAGCTCTAAATAAGAAGAAACAGCAACCCGAAAAGGCAGAAACAAAAGCCAAGGGTGCGAAAACAGCCGGCGCGACTGGCGCGACGAAAGCTGCCGCAAAAGCACCGGTTGCTCCGCCGCCGCCGGTAGTCAAACCCCGCGTTCTGGCGAGATATCGTCGACCTGATGCTCCCGGCACAGAAGCACCGCTGCAAGAAGTGGCCGAAGTTACTCCGGCAGCAACCGCTGTCGCGGCAGTTGTCGCCCCGCCGGAAGTCGAAGAAGAAACAATACAAGAGCCAGCCAGCAATCCTGCAGCGGTGGAAGCACCGGTTGCAAATAATGGCGGTCAAGCAGTTCAAACACCACCAACAGTGGCATCCACGAGTGCACCAATAGAAGCACCCGCAACCGCACCTGTTGTCGCTGAAGCAGAGAAACCCGAATCTGATCCAATTCAGCCAGCGGCCGAAACAGCCACTGAAGAAATCGAAACGCAAAAGGGCGATAAGGCAGAACCTAAAGTTGAACAGAACGAAAACGATACTGATAGCTACTTGCCACCATTCAGTGGTCAGGCGGTGAAACCCATGGCACCATCAGTACCGGTAAGAATTGCAGCACCATCCCAGCGTGCTACCCCTCCGCGCCCTCCGAAATCGCACCGCCCAACACCATCCGAGCGTCATGCTCAGAAAAAGGATGATCGCTCTCGTCCTGCTGCGGTTGCGCCTGTCGAGGTGCCAAGAGTAATTACTTTGACAAATTCACTGACAGTCAAAGAGCTGGCAGAAAAAATGAACGTACCCGACACTGAAGTGATCAAGCGTCTCTTCATGCGCGGCTTCCCCCGCACCGTCAATCAGACGGTCGAGTATGAACTGGCCAAAGACCTGGCAATAGAAATGGAATATGAAGTGCTTTCAGAAGACCTGGAAGCCTTGACTGCTCCAGACCCTGTCGAGCCAGAGCTTTCACCTGAAGAACAAGCATCGCTGGTATTGAGACCGCCTGTCGTCACCATCATGGGTCACGTCGACCACGGTAAAACAAGTTTGCTCGACGCAATTCGGCAGACAAAGTTTTTGCTCACCGAATCAGAAGCTGGTGGTATCACCCAGCACATCGGTGCCTATCACGTCGAAGTCGAGTCTGAAGACGGCACGATGCGTCAGATTGTCTTCTTAGACACTCCCGGTCACGAGGCGTTTACCGCCATGCGAGCCCGTGGAGCCAAAGCGACGGACATCGCTATCCTTGTAGTTGCGGCAGACGACGGTGTCATGCCTCAGACCATCGAAGCTATCGACCACGCGAAAGCAGCCGGTGTACCTATCATCGTTGCCGTCAACAAAATCGATAAAGCTGACGCTGAGCCAGATCGCGTCCTCAGCCAATTGATGGAACACGGTCTTTTGCCTGACAAATTCGGCGGCGAAACCGTTACCGTAAATGTTTCAGCCAAAAAACGCACTGGTCTCGATGAGCTTCTGGAAATGATTCTGCTTGTCGCAGACATTCAAGACTTGAAAGCCAATCCTGACAAACCAGCTACCGGTGTCATTATCGAAGCAGAACTTTCCAGAGGAAAGGGCGCCGTTGCCACGGCACTCGTAGAAAATGGCACGCTGCGCGAAGGTGATTACATAGTCGCCGGCAGTAAATCAGGCAGAGTGAGAGCACTTTTTGACGATCGCGGTCAGCGCGTCAAAGCAGCTGGTCCATCAATGCCTGTAGAAGTGCTTGGTCTTGATGAAGTGCCGCAAGCCGGTGACAGATTCGAAGTTGTATCAGATGTGCATGCATCGAAAGTTCTTATCGAGCAGCGCAAACTTGGTCAGGTGGAGCGCAAGGCGCATCACGTCAGCCTGGAATCTCTGCACGAGATGTTGACCAAAGGCGAAGTGAAAGACCTGAACGTGATTGTCAAAGCAGACGTACAAGGTACGGCAGAAGCAATCGCAGAGCAAGTCAAAAAACTGTCAGGCAACGAAGTTGCTGTGCGCGTTCTTCGCACCGCATCTGGTGACATCTCCGAAAATGACGTCAACCTGGCGGCATCATCAGAAGCAATCATCATCGGCTTCAACGTCAATCCAGACCAGAATGCCAGACAGGTTGCAGAAGTAGCTGGTGTCGACATCAGAACCTACAACATCATTTATCAGATTACCGACGATCTGGAAAAGGCTATTCAAGGTCTGATTCAACCGGTACGCAAGGAAGTGAAGATAGGCGTTGCCGAAGTTCGCCAGATCTTCAAGTTTGGCAAGCAGCTGATGATCGGCGGTTGCATGGTGATCGAAGGCAAAGTACAGCGTGGATGTATCGCCAAGATCGAGCGCAACGGTCAAATCGTTCACGAAGGAAAACTCGACACTCTGAAGCGCTTCAAAGACGACGTCAAGGAAGTTGCTCAAGGATTCGAATGCGGCATGAGCTTCGAGAAATTCTCGGACCTGCAAGAAGGCGACAAAATCAACGCCTACGTCATTCAAGAATCCAAGGGCGAGATCACTCGTTAACTGAGTCGTGGTCTCAACTAAGCCTGGACTTTGTTGTCCAGCAAAATATCGCGGGAGGATTCTACTATGTCTACTCAACGGGCACTAAGAGTTTCCCAGTCAATCAAACGCGAACTCTCCGACATGATTCGCCGCGACCTGCAAGACGAGCGCATCAGCGGTCTCGTTTCTATTACCGACGTGGAATGTACTCAAGACTGCAGATCAGCCAGAGTATTCATTTCCATTTTTGGTGATGAAGAGGTTCGCGCGAAAACCATGGAAGCTCTCAACGCAAAAGTCGGTTTCATCCGCGGCGAATTATGTCGCCGGCTGGGACTGAGATTTGCTCCGGAGCTTCATCTCAAACTCGATGACTCGCTTGAACGCGGATCAAAAGTGACAGACTTGCTTGGCAAGATTTCGCGCGGTGAAGTTTAACGCAATCGCGAAAATTTGAAACGTGGCTGAGCAGAAAAAACCTTTTGGATTCATCAACGTCCATAAACCGACCGGGATCACTTCGCATGATGTGATCAACAAGCTGCGTCGCCTGCTCAACATCAAACAAATCGGACACGGCGGCACGCTCGATCCGCTCGCTGAAGGCGTCTTGCCTGTAGCAGCCGGAGCAGCGTGCCGCTTGCTACGCTTTCTGCCTCAAGACAAAACCTACGTAGCAGAAATACTGCTGGGGCTGAAAACAACCACTGATGATATCGAAGGCGATACCATTCGGTCGGACGACATCAGCACAATTACAAACGAGCAAATCGAAACCGCGCTCAAACAGTTCCATGGTGAGATCGATCAGGTGCCGCCCAACTACAGTGCCATACACGTAGACGGCAAGAGAGCCTACGATCTGGCACGAGCCGGCAACACAACGCTTGAAATAAAGCCGCGCCGCGTCAGCATCACCAGCCTGGAAGTGCTGAAGATTGAACTGCCCATAGTTAAGGTGAGAATTTCATGTTCCAGCGGCACCTACATCCGTTCGATTGCTCGAGATCTGGGTGAGACACTGGGATGCGGCGCGACGCTGAAGACTCTTTTGCGGGAGCAAGCAGGACTTTTCAGACTGGAAACGTCACTGACACTGGACGCTATTGCCGACAGAAGAAATTCAATTGACAGCGTCGTCACCGAACCGGTATCTATATTGAGTCAAACCAATTACTTCAATGTCTTGAAGGTAAGCAGCGAAATCGCAAAAAAGTTCTGTATGGGGCAAATCATTCCGATCAAACAATTCGACGGCGTTCATCTGGATCCGACAAAACGAGTTTTGATCGTACACGAGGGACAACTACTTGCTCTTTGCAATATATCTGACGACGAGTTACTCAAACCTGAAGTTGTAATTGCAGATGGACAGCATAAAAATTGACCGAGCCACCCTGGTCATATTCAATTCATTCTGCGAAGGCGGTCTACTTTTGCTCGCCACACTCTGGTGTTTCAACAGGGGCGTCAATCTGAGCGATGCATTGAAACCGGACTGGCTCGGAGTTTCATTGGGGGTTGGCGCGGGAGCAATAACGGCGTTGAGCGGGTTCTTATCGCTATTTCTAGCCGGCAAAACTGACAAAAATTCCAGTATCTATGAGCTACGAACACTTGTCTACAACCACATTGCGCCACTTTTTTCCCAATTGACTCTTGTGGACATATTGCTTATCGCAGCCTCGACCGGGTTTTGCGAGGAAATTTTCTTCCGCGGCGTTTTGCAGTCTGAACTGGGAATACTCGGGGCAAGCCTGCTTTTCGGCATGATCCACTGCGCTTCGCTTGTAATGCTGCCTTATGCAATGTGGACATTCGTTGCCGGAGTTTTTCTTGGCTACCTCTATCTCTGGACCGGCTCGTTGTGGGCACCAATCTGGGCGCACGCAATCAACAACTTCATCGTCATTGCTTATTTCAAATTCCGCAAACAGCAGTGAAATCGTATTGAAGATTCTCATGCAGCATCTCATCAGCAGACACAAAAAAGGCAGCAATTAAGCTGCCTTTTTCATATCCATATTAGATTTCGAGCCTCAAAAGATATACAGCAGAGCTGCCAGTCGCCTTTAGCGGCGACCTTTCTTCTTAGCTGATTTCTTCGCCGGTGCTGCTTTTTTCTTAGCTGCTGCTTTTGGTTTAGCGGCAGCTGCTTTTTTAGGAGCAGCGCTGGCTGATGCGGTCACAGCTTTAGGCAATGCAGCTTGTTTTGCTCTGCCATCGACAATGTCCTTCAATTCCTGACCAGCTCTGAAAACAGGCACACGTGCTGCTTCGATGCGGAGTTTTTGTTTTGGATTTTGTGGATTGACGCCAGTACGAGCTTGACGTTGTCTGCGTTCGAAAGTGCCAAATCCAACTAGGGTTACCCGGTCGCCTTTTGCAAGTGCTGCAGTCAGAGTGTGAAGCAGCGCGCCAACGGAGTTTTGAACATCTACTTTGGTTTGTCCGGTAGCTTTTGCAATTGAGTTAACTAATTCTGCTTTGTTCATGCGTTTTTTCCTAACGAAAAGGAGTAGAGAAAGCCGGTAGTGAAGCCCAAAAAACAATTGAGTGATACTACCACCGCATCGAGATCTTATTCAAGTAGTTACGCACTCAAAAAGTTTGTTCAATTTCGCCCGGCGAAAACAAAGCGAATGCCGCAATTGTGCTAGATTCAAGGCTTCTGCAAAAGACAAACGTGACATGAATTCGGAAGAAACTATCGCTGCAATTTCAACTGCACCGGGAACGGGTGCTATCGCAATTGTAAGAATGACGGGTCCGCAAGCCTGGACCATCACGGGAAAAATTTTCTGCTCAAAAAAGAACAAACCGCTCCTGGACTCATTTAAAAGTCACAGTGCAATCCACGGTTTTATCAGGGATGAAAGAACCGACCAGATTGTCGACGAAGTGGTGGTCATTCCTTACAAGGGACCAAATTCTTACACAGGAGAAGACCTGGTTGAAATCAATTGCCACGGAGGGCAGATTGTCACGAGTGAAATCCTGTCACTTTGCCTGGCCAATGGTGCAAGGCTGGCCAGGCAGGGAGAATTTACGCAACGTGCGTATTTGAATGGACGAATGGATCTCACACAAGCGGAAGCAGTTCTGGATGTCATTCAGGCTAAAACCGGGTTGCAGAGCAGGTTTGCAGTTTCCGCCCTTAAAGGCGAGTTAGGCGGTCAGATTGAAAAAGTACGAGTCAGTCTGGTTGAACTTCTTTCGCGAATTGTGGCCGGATTGGATTTTCCAGATGAAGTTGGCGACCTGCCCCTGGACGATCTGGAAAAAATCGTGCAAGAGGCGGTCAGTGAACTGAAGGTGCTTTTGAACACCGCACGCTCCGGACGATTTTTGCGAGAAGGGGTTCGGGTTGCTATAGCCGGCAAACCGAACGCAGGCAAATCGAGTTTGCTCAATCAGCTGCTCAAATTCGAAAGAGCCATAGTCACAGACGTACCCGGCACGACGCGAGACTCGCTGGAAGAACTGCTGGACATAAACGGCATTCCGGTCTTATTGATAGACACTGCAGGAATTCGCTCTACCGAAGATCAAGTTGAACAAATTGGCATCGAACGCACGCGAAAAGCAATCGCACAATCAGATCTCGTCCTCTTGGTTACCGACGTGCTCACAGGCTGGACTGAAGATGACCAGCTCGTGCTGGACATCGTAGATGACCGCCCCCACATCACTCTGGCCAATAAAGTAGATGCGCAGCCGAATTTTCAGGTTTCAGACCTATATAAAAGCAATGCTCAATGCCTTGGAAGAACTGCCATATCTGCTAAAACTGGCAGTGGCATCGAGACGCTCAATGAAATAATCGAAAAGTGGGTCTTCAATGATCAGCAGTTAAAAGATGCTGGAGGCTCATTGAATGCCCGACAGGGCGAACTTTGCGAGCGGGCCTTGCGTTCCCTTGCCCTCGTACAGGAAACGGCAGAGAACGACATGCCCCAGGATTGTCTGGCTACAGATTTAAAAATGGCCATCGACAGCCTTTACGAAATGAGCGGGGAAATGGTTTCAGAAGCGATAATAACGAACGTTTTCGCCAAGTTTTGCATAGGGAAATAATCTCGCTCATGGCAGTCCTCACTTCGGAAGATCAAGACTACAAAACCAGCCTGCGCATCGTGCCAGGCGACGCTAAGCTGATTCAAAATCAGATGTGGCAGCGTTATTCCCTGCATCTTCACAGCGGCGAATATGAAATCAAACTCGGCGGCAAATCATCAGGCTCGATGGAGAAGGATAGCTGTCTTTTCTGTCGCAAACCCAAAGATGAGATTCAGGACCTGATTGACAAACTGCGGCAGCTGGTAGATTTTGACCGCGACAAATTGCTTTTCGAGCCCGCAGAGCCTTCATTTGAGCTTTCAATCGCCCGATCCGGCGTTACAGGTATAAAAGTGGAAGTCTGGCTCGATCCTGGAAATGCTAAGACTGGTATCTATCGCTGGGATGGCGTCGGCATCAGGTTTTACACGCTGCAAGAGCATCTCATCTCATTTTTGAAGGAACTTGAGGACGAGTTTGCCTGTTAAAATGGGCTCCTTACGGCAGTTTGTCGATGCCGGCATCGAAAGGAGTAACTATGTCGCAGGTAGAAACGAAACAAGGGGAGATTACTGTAAACCTACCGGATGGGTCGCAAAAGACCATTCCACAGGGTTCTACAGGAGCAGATCTGGCCAAATCGATTGCCCAGGGTCTGTTTAAGAAAGCGGTCGGGCTGCAAATCAACGGTGAAACCCGGGACCTCTACACCCCACTCACAGACGGCGACACAGTCAAGATCCTCAAGGCTGACGATAGTGATTCAGTAGAACTGCTGCGTCACTCGACCGCTCACGTCATGGCACAAGCCGTACAAAAGCTTTTCCCGCAAGCCAAGATCGCCATTGGACCGACTATTGAAGACGGCTTCTATTACGATTTTGAAATTCCGGGTCATACCCTCTCAACTGATGATCTTTCCAAGATTGAAGCTGAGATGACTGCTATTGCCAACTCGAATCAAACGATCGAACGATACGCGATTCCTGACGTCGATAAGCAGCTTTCCGAATTCAAGACACAAGGCGAAAAGTTCAAAGCTGAACTTCTCGAAGAGCACAAAGATCACAATCCAACTCTGTACTTGATGAAAGACAAAGACGGAAAGACGATCTGGAACGACCTGTGTCGCGGGCCTCACTTGCCCAATACCGGCGTGATCAAGAACTTCAAACTCTTGAAGGTCTCTGGATCTTATTGGCGCGGTGATGAGAAGAAGGATCATCTGCAGCGCATTTATGCCACAGCTTTCTGGACTAAAGACGATCTCAATGCTTACTTGCTCCGCCTTGAAGAAGCAGAAAAGCGCGACCACAGAAGATTATCGAAACAACTGGATCTTTTCTCGACTCATGAAGAAGTCGGACCAGGTCTCGTCTTCTGGCATCCCAACCTTGCCACCGTGCGCAATACCATTGAGGATTTCTGGAGAGCAGAGCATCGCAAACGCGGATACGACTTCGTCTATACACCGCACATCGCCAGCGAAGAGCTGTACAAGATAAGCGGTCACCTGGAAAGCTACGGCGAAAATATGTACTCGGCGATGGATATCGACGGTCAGCCTTACCGCGCCAAACCGATGAATTGCCCGGGTCATATCATGATCTACAAGTCCAAGCTGAGAAGCTACCGAGACCTGCCACTGCGTTTTGCGGAGCTGGGAACGGTATATCGCTACGAGCGTTCAGGTGTGCTGCACGGCATGCTGCGTGTGCGCGGATTTACACAAGACGACTCGCACATCTTCTGCACGCCGGATCAATTGGAAAGCGAAATTAACGGCATTCTCGATTTGATCGACACTCTTATGACCACTTTCGGATACACATACAAAGCGTATCTGGCCACTCGCCCGGCCGACAGCAAACTGGGCACAGACGAAGAGTGGACTTTCGCGACCAACGCGCTCGAAGCGGCGATGAAAAAACGCAACCTCAAGTACGAAGTCGACGAAGGTGGCGGCGCCTTCTACGCACCGAAAATCGACATCAAGTTGTTTGATGCGATTGGACGTGAATGGCAGGGTCCAACCGTTCAGGTCGACTTGAATCTGCCTACCCGCTTTGACGTCAACTTCGTTGGAGAGGACGGCAATCGCCACAAAGTAATCATGGTGCACAGAGCTGTTCTAGGTTCAATGGAGCGCTTCTGCGGCGGCTTGATTGAGCACTACGCCGGAGTCTTCCCTGTGTGGCTGGCGCCTACACAGGTAACTATCTTGCCGATTGCAGACCGTCATGCAGAGCGCGCAGCCATGATTGCAAAAGAGTTGAAAGGCGACGACATTCGCGTTCATCTCGACGAACGCTCCGAGACACTCAAATATCGCATCCGCGAAGCGCAAGTGCAGCAGGTGCCGTATATGCTTGTTATCGGCGACAGCGAAGTAGCAACCGGTCAGGTGGCTGTAAGACACCGAAGACTGGATGACCTCGGCGCCATGCCGCTTGAAGATTTCATCAAGCGACTGAGAGCCGAGATCAAAACCAAAGAACACTAGGCTCGAACAGAAAAGCGCTCTCGTGAGAGGGCGCTTTTCGTATCGTAGGTCGAGTCCCGTCGACTCTCATTACATACCCAGAAGAGCAGGAAATGAACAAAACGCTATTATCTGCATTGGCAATTTCAATGACCATTCAACTGCCCAGCCAGGCAAAGCTTTTCGAGAAGGATGCCAACGGTGGAACGCATGTCAACTTGCCATTCATTCACGTCGACAAGACGTACGATGCACACGGCAATAAAAGAGTGAAAGTGCGCGCTCCTTTCGTGAAAGTAGACAATCCCGACGGTGACAACAACGTGCGTGTCTCTGCACCATTCACCAAAGTCGGGCATGACGGACCAAATTCAACACAAGTAAAAGCTCCTTTCACAAAAGTGAACAAGCGCGCCGACGGCACCACAACAGTAAAGGCGCCGTTCACCAAAACCACTGAGCAAGCCAATGGTGTCACTACGGTTAAGGCACCGTTCACCAAAGTCACTCAAAATCCAGATGGCTCCTCAACAGTGAAGGCGCCTTTTACCAAAACAACCAAACATGCCGATGGAACAACTACGGTAAAAGCGCCATTCACGAAAACCACGCAGCATGCCGATGAAACAACAACGGTGAAAGCACCTGCCACAAAAACTACGCAGCACGCAAATACAAAAACAACAACGACGACAACCGTGAAAGCTACTACGACCAAATAGTTGCGCCAAATTTCACAGACCCTGGCAGGGCTCAAATTTTACGCGTGCACATTTTATACGCGCTCAAATTCGGCCGCGCGCGTTCTTTACAAGATTGGCAGCGAACAAGAATATGCGGTCTCGCTTCCAAAATACGAAGAGCGAAGCCATCGAAATCGAGACGGGAATCAATGGGGATGAAATCGCGGATCTGGACTGAGTTTGCGATGACACCGGTCTGTCAGCGATAGACTTTTCCAACTGCACCGATTCTTGAATTCGACCTTCGGCTCGCAGCAATTGCACATAACAAGCGCGAGTCTCAGCAACTTTTTGACTGTCTGCTCCAAAAAGTTTCGTGCGAATTGCCAGAGCCTGTTTCACAGCGATCTCGGCATCACTGTAACGTCGGATCTTGGTATAGAGAGCCGCTAGTTTCGTCATCGGACTTCCATAACCTTGCGGCAACTGCAGGGTTTTAGCCAGTTCAATAGATTTCAAATAACAACTTTCTGCCTTCGAGTTTTCGTCTTCTTTTTCGTAAAGATCACCCAAATTCGCATAGATATCGGAAGCTAACTCACTTCGCGAACCTACAAGGGACTCCCTCAAATTTTTTGCTGCCAGAAAAATAGGTTCGGCTCTCGCGTATTGCCTGGACTCAATATAGGCGCCGGCAAGTAATTCCATCGAAAATCCGGGATGAATAGAGGGACTTGGCAAGAACGATATATGCCTATAAATAGCAGCCGCCAGATTCAAATTTCCACAACGAGCAGCCGATAGAGCCGTTAAATCAACTAGCAAATAGGCAGAAACAGTTGTTGAAATCGCAATCACACTGAAACGATAAGCATCCCGCAGTCGACCCAGGGGCTTGCAACTATTGTGCAGAGCCTCAATCTGAACCTGCACCTCTGATTTAGGTCGCCTGGCACGCCAGATTCGATAGCTGATCAAGGAGAGATAGAAGGCGAACTCAAAAGCAACCGCGCCTAAAAGAGTCGGCGTTGGACAGGCTGAAGCGTAAATGCTCAGATAACCGAGAAAAACGATATTAAGCGCATTGAGGGCGACCTGCATGAGAAAATCCAGATCGCAATTTTTGGCAACCAAATTTCAACTCCAAAAACGCAGGCGCCGACTGCCCGTCAAGGAGGATTATGGGCCCTGCACTGACGAATTCAAGCCTCAAAGGAGGTAGGTCAGTGGGGATTCCCCTAACCCAGCTTCAATAACCGCTGGGCATTCTCATAGCAGATCTGGGCTTTCACGCTTTCGCTGACCGGAGCGTTTTCTATAAATTCCGAAGCTATTCTGGCGTCTTCAAACGGATAATCCGTTGAGAACAAAACGTTTTCCGAACCAAGTGCTTCCAATGCACACAACAAGGGCGCGTTATCACAAACACCAGATGTGGTGACAACAAAATTGTCCTTGAGATACTGCGACAACAACTTGTTGAGACTTCTCGGTTGCTTACTTATCTTCCAGCGACTGTCCAATCTCCACAACAGAAATGGCAAGGTTTCGCCCATGTGACCGAGGATGACTTTCAGTTCGGGCAACCGATCGAACAACCCGCTGACAATCAAACGAAGAGCATGCGTGGCAGTTTCTACCGTCCATCCCCACGTCGCTCCAACCAGAACAGGATAGTCCTTGTACATGTGCGGTTCATCGAATGAACTGGCTGGGTGCAAGTAAACAGGCACACCCAGTTCAACTACCGCCTCCCAGAACGGAAAATATTTCTCGTGATCTAAATAAACCCCGTTGGTGTGCCCATTGATCATCGCCCCCTTGAAACCAAGTTCCCTGACACAGCGGGACAATTCGGCGGTCGCTGCAACAGGGTCATGCATGGCGAGATGTGCAAAGCCGGCAAAGCGCGACGGAAACTTCTGGATCTGAGCACACAAAAAGTCGTTCGCTTCCGTCGCCATCCTGATTGCAACCGCGGCATCCTTCTCAACTTGCAATCCCGGCGACGTCTGCGACAACACACAAACATCTATTCCAGTCTCGTTCATCATCTCGATTCGCAAGTCAGCGAAATCGGGCAGCCGACGCTCGAACTCCTGGTAGGATTTCGCGTCCATCATCTTGGCGACATCGCCTTCATACAGGTCGAATCCAGGAGCCATGAAGTGTTCTTCAAGAGCTATTTTTCTTATTGTTCGCCCCTCCTACTTTTTGTTCTTGATTTTATCAATTGCCGCTCTAGCTTCGAAACTAATCAGTGGGTCGTCTTTGACCGCTGCCTTCAAAGCGGGCAAGGCTTCGCGAGCGTCAGGACCGATTTCTCCCAAACCACTTGCCGCCATCGCTCTAACGTGTTCATTGTTATCTTTCAAAAGTGCAATCAGCTTGGGCACGGCACCGACCGCCTCAGAACCAGCTCCGCCTATAGACTTTGCCGCAGCTCCCCGTGCAGAATCGATTTCATCGCTTAGCAATTCGGTCAGCGCAGGCACATCTTTTGGCGAACAGGGAATTTGCTCGAGTCCGCAGGCAGCGGCTTCCCGCATCTCCTTTCCGCCGGTCTTGATGGATTCTATAAGTACCGGCACAGCCGACTTTGCATCGACACCAAAACTAGCTAAAGCACGAGCCGCCAATTGCCGCACAACAGGTTCAGAATCACCTTGAACAGTAGCGATTAGAACAGGCACAGCCTGCTCTGGCTGCTTGCCTATGTTCCCCAGGGCTGAAGCAGCATATGTCCGTTCATAACCACCATCAGCACTCTGCAGGAAAGCAATTATTGCAGGAATTGCCGGTGCGGCATCCGGACCGATGTGGCCAAGAGCGTTGCAAGTCTCGCCCTTTACATTTGCGGACGTGTCGTTTTGCAAAACTGCAATCAAAGCGGGCACCGCGTCTTTTGCCACAGCTCCCATTTCACTCAAATGGTAGGCAGCACTTTTACGGTCTGAGTCATCCCGACTCGACAAACCCTTAATCGCCGCTTGAACATCCGCAGCGCGAAACTGCTCTGCATTTGCAGCGCAACTCAGACCCAAACTTAACAGCATCGACAGCGAAAGGGCGATTTTCGCGCCTCTCTTTGCGTACATAGCCAGACCCCCTTATTGGTAGAACATCTGTTTAACGGGCGACAGAAAAAAAATAGGACGAGAGGTTACTTAGCGCAAACAGCCATTTTGTGGCGCACCCGTTCGACATTGCGAGCCAGAGTGGCAATCATCGGTCCACTCCCGATTCGCTGCTTCTCGGCCAGTGTTGCTTGCTTGAAATAATCCATAGCTTCAGGATACGCTTCCCGCTTCTCATAAGCTTCTCCAATCAGAAGCAGGGTGATTGGAATGTCGCGAGATTTCGGATCGACTCTTTTTCTAATTGCCAGGAGTCGTTTCAAATAAGGAATCGTGTCGTAGCAAGCGCCGGCAGCGCAGGTGACACGTACAACGTCGTTGAGAGGCTGAATCAGTTCGGGGGAATCTTTTCCATATTTAGCTTCTTTCCATCGCAATACTCGCATGAATAGTGGTCTGGCTTCATCAAACTTACGTTGCCGGAGATAGACTTGCCCGAGTGTTTCGGCACTTTCAATGATACGAACATCGTTATCTTTCATAGAACGAGTATCAACAAGCGCTTTCCTGGCCAGTCGCTCAGCCAAGGAAAAGTCGTTCGCCTTAAAAGCCGCTTGAGCGGCGACGCTATCTTTCTGCCAGAGCGCTGAAATCTGCTCCGCAGAAAGTTTGTGGGGCGAGTGCGTCTTACCTTCTGAAGCATCTGCAGGACTCTGAACAAGCATCAGGACCAGCAAGATGTAACAGGAACGGCGAATCATTTCTCTTTCTTCTCTTCCAGATTCAACGAGTCCGTGAGCGAACAATTGATTGCCTCAAGGCATCAGCGATTCCACTAAACCGATTCACCGGCTCGAATTTGGTGTGTGCTAAACCGACGTAACTGTCAGCTGCACCATAATACACCAGCCATGAGTTTCTCGAGCACAAACAGATCGAGTGTCGGTCCGCTTATCCATTCCATTGTGACTGGTTCGGTACACACTGTCTTGTAGGTTGCCCATGCCTTTTTACCTGCTAGCTCTGTTTTGTCTGCTGCCTGTTACATACAATGCTAAGATCTCACCGGATCTTCACGCCAACAATATAACTCGTCGAACGGTCTGAGACTGCTCCAGCGTAGAGTCGATCATTCCCGATGGCGCCAAGAATATGACGAGAAGACACCACCACTTCCGGTGCAATAACTGAGCGTTACCACAATGAAAAATAGCGACCCGATCTATGAAAGAAGCAACACTGGCGCAGCCCTGGCCGAAGGGGTGGTCAGCCTGTGGCTGATCATCACGGCAACAATATTGGCAATTGGCCTTCTTGTTAATACCGGAATGTCCACATTTTATAAAGAGAAGCTTGGCTTCGTAACAAATCAGGTTGCTGTCTCGCTGGCGGCTCAAAGCGATCCAGCTCAGGCCGAAGAACAGGCCAAGTCCATGACCAAGGCTCTCTTTAACGAGATGGGAATGTCGTTCAAGGACTGCATCGTCAAAGTCAAAGCGGAATCGATCGATTCTCAACCAGCCGTCGGCGTTACCGTGACGATCAAGGGACTGCCTTTGATGCTCATCGGCGAGTCCAACATCTTTCCAATCGGTATCGATCTCACCGACAAAACTGTTGTTTTGCTGCGCGCAAGAGCTCCAGATGCCTATTTGTGGATGTCGCGCACCCCCAGCCTCTCTTCATACGGCATCCCCCTCTATCGCCTTCCGCCCGGCGGAGCAAACGGGTTTGGTGTACCGGTCATTGCCAGGTAAGACACATTGTGATGTTAATGGAGAGCAGTCAAACTTCGGCTGTAGAAGCCATAGAGCGTGCGAGTCCGATCGCTCGCGTCTGAACGCTCAATTTTGGACCAGGCCAGCGAACAATGAACATGCTTGCATCATCTTCATAAGGAATCAATGGGTTCGTGAGCTGAGAATTGATCTCGAGCGGCGAACTGCCGTTCATCGCGGCTTTCTTTAGCAACTCGTCGAGCCCGCTTTTCCACATTCTGTTCTCATAGATTCCATCAGTCATCATTATGGCGGTATCACCCGGATGCAGTTGAAGTTTGCTGTTTAGCGTACCAAGCTCTCCATATCTAAAATACCGACCGCCCATCAACGGCGCACCACTTTCCAGTTCGACGACTGTTCCATCAGGATGCAGAACATAGGCTTCGCTGCCAGCCCCAGCATGTTCAAGCAAGCCTGTTTTGGGATCTAACATGAGATGACTGACCGAAAAGGTCTTCTCGTATGGATAGACAGTCTCGTCAATCACAGCCAGCCCATCGCTGGCCATCTCGTTAGAGGGGACTGCCAGCTTTTCCGTCAGATGGTTTGCCTCCAGCGCAGCGTGGGTTTTGACTGATTGAAAGGCTGCCGGCAATCCATGATTTTCAACGTCGCCCAGGATGTAATGAATCTTTCCATCGGCTCTTACCACCTTCATAAAATCGCCGCTGGGACCGGAAGGCACAACCGCACGTGAGAATGTAATCTGTTCAACATCACCACCAGTCGGCTCAATTAGTGCGGCTGCACTTTCAAACCGTTGCTGAAGCGCCTTCAAAGCTGCTCCCCCATCGCTCGATGCTGACGCAACCGCCACATCTGCCTGAGTTAGTGGATCCAATATCATAAGTTGCTTTGAGGAGGCGATTGAAGGTACCATCTTTGGCGCAGCCGTTGTAGCCAGCCATTCTTTAACTATCGCATTAGATGCGGCCGCGCTCTCTTCTACCAGCGCACTCCCCCCTCGAGCCAGCTCACCGACTTCTTCTGCAAGAGCAAGATAGTTGGGCATAGCCAGATCCTCGTTGTCCGACAGTTTCGTGGAAAGACTCTCCAGAATACTGCCAGCCAAGAGTGGCTGACTTGTGGCAATCGACATTCGTTTATCGACAACCATATTTGGTACCCCCTAGAGAATTGGCGGCGCGATCAACACACTGCTCGGCACCACATATGATACCAGCTCAAAAATACAGGGAAATAGGTGCGACACCAGCCCGGGTAGTCAAGCGCCACCCCCCGGCGGGGGCACGCCGGGGTTGAGAATCGGGCGGCACGGGTACAAAGGAACAGAACCTCAGGTAACCCCAAAAGCGCAGTTCCATGTCAAAGAACCTCTCCAATCCAGAGCAAAGCGGGCTGCAAATTCCGAGTAATGCGTCGGCTGACGCTCAGGCTACTCACGAAAGTTTCGTTCGTGAATTCGTTAACTCAGCTGTCTATTCTGCGCTCGAGCAGCCGGCCCTGGGCGTTTCACAATTCATAGGCAAAAACGCTACCAACAGTGTCAGCGGCTTTTTCAAAGAATTCGGTGTTGAGGCGCCTAAAGCAGACTCTTCGGTGAGCGGTTGGACTGCAAACACACTGGGTGGCGCTGTCGGGATGCTTTTGCCATTCGCCCTGACAAAAGGGGCGTTAAAGAAAGCTGGCGCTTTCGGTGAAGCAGCCGAGTCAGGATTGCTCTCGAATCGCTCCGCCCTTGGACTTTCCCTGAAAGAATCCGCCTACACGGGTTTCGCCTACGGCGCCATCCTCACGCCAAGTGGCGAGACAGACAGCACCGCCACGCTCCTGAAAGACCGTTTGGTAGGCGGCATCGGCAGCGCCGCCACATTCACGACGCTGACAGCAGGAAGCATAGGGCTGGGTCGCCTCGCCGAGACAAGCGCAGCCGGAAGATTGGGACTATCTGGCGCACTGAGAAATCCCATCATGTCAGGCGCACTTTCGGGACTGCCTGCCGGTCTGTTCAGCAGCGAATATGATTCACTGGCGCACAAGGGAACCTTCGCAAGCGCCTCGGAAGTCGGACAGTCTATGGCGGGTATGGCGCTGGTCGGTGGAGTGTTCGGAGCCAAAGCTCAACTAGAACCTCACATTACCAATGGCAAAACATACATTGCCGACACGTTGCGCAGTAAATTCAGCGTCAATTTGCAACCATATGAGGCTTCAAATCAATATGCTCTCGGCACCGGCCGCGATATCAATGAACCAATCCCGATAGTCCATAACGAAAGCAGCGCCAGGGCAACGAGCGTCGGGGAAACCAGCAACAAGCCTCCTCCAGTCGAACTTCTGCCGGAGGAACAGACTTTACTTTCGCAAATCGGTAACGTCAAAACAGCGACCGACTGGAATCAGCTGGCTTATCATGTTTCCGAAAATGTTCGCCTTGAAACAAGCAGCTGGTTCGACCACCAGATGGAACGCCAGGCCGCAGCTTTGCCTGAGGGCGAGTTGCAAACGGTCTGGTCAGGCATGCTCAGAAATGATCACACTCAGGCGTACAGAATCGCTAAAGAGCTAGGTCCGCAAAGGGCGCAAGAACTCTGGCAAAGCCAGCTCGAATCAGTGCAGAGATCATCTGACCCAGAGGTCGCCAGCGGTCTGTCGAGACTAATGGTCGCGCTAGAACCTTCACAGCAACTTCCGGCTCTGAAAGGGCTCTTGAATCTCGCCGAACCACCCACAAACGTCGATTTCACACCATCCACGCTGGCTCCGGAGAATCAGCTGCCTGCAGCCAAGATGCTGCTCGAAAAGGGCATCGTTCCAAGTATTGAACGCTCCAACGTCAGTACGACAGAATTATCGAACTGGATTTTCGACCAGCCACCAGGCTCAACGCGCGAACAATTGCTGTCGCAAATAGGTCGCAGAATAGCGGGATACTCCAGCTCGAAACCTGCAGAGCTGAACGAAATTTTCAAAGTTGCCGAAGAGAAAGCACAACCCACTGAAGCTGAATACGACGCCTTGAGAAATATGCTTCTCGGCGCAGACCATCGACATCAATCAGCCGAGAGTCCTGAAATTCGACGTGCTGCGCTGCAAGATCTCGACCCCAAGTTTGTCGGACGACTACTTTTCCATGAGCACAATTGGGATGCTAGCGACCGCATAGCGCAAACGCATCCCGACTTGATCGAAGCTTTAGCCGTAAATAGCCGCCTCGATGGAAAAATTCCCCGGAACGACTATCTCGCCTCTCTGTTAACGGCGGAGCCACCTTTGACTGCGGCACGCTTAGCCGACTCACTCAGCGAGCTGGCTCAAAGCGGCATGGAAAGAGGATATATCTTCCCTCTCAGCGAGGGAGATTTAAGGGCCCTAGCTGAACATGCCGTCAAAGTGCCACCAAAAGAGGTGGCACCGCTTCTGGAAAAATTGAGAGACGACGCGCTGCAAGCATTCGGAATGGACCAGAGCGGCGAACATAAGATATCGACGGCACGCCTCCTTTCAGATATGACCCTGGCGCGAGAATTCGGCAAGAACTCACCGGAAGTTTTTGAAAGGGAATTTTCCGCCCCCATCGAAGAGGCGATGTCTGATCCGAATCTTTCATACGACCGAAGACTGGAAGCTGCGCGCGCCCTTGGCGAATTACAACGAGCCGGATTTGAAGCAGCACAAAGCATTCATATGCCGGATCTGCGCATGGGCAAACTAGCCGAGCTGACACCGACAGAACAAACTGCTTTGAGAACACAAACGGAAAAAGCTCTGCTAGATCGAGCCACAATGGAGAGCTTGCTCGGCAACGGAACATTGGGACGCCTGATGCCTTCAGTGTTCGGCTTCTCGAGCGAGGGCGGCATCGTAGGTCGTGCGCAGCATCAGGTTCACGACAATACCGTCGATGTGCACTTGCTGGATGTGCTCGAAAAAGCCGGCAAAGATCCCAGATTCCAAAAACTCTTGCCGCAGGATCAAGTCAACACACTGTGGGCATCTTTCTTGCACGATGTAGCGAAGCGCGAAAACATGGTTGATCTAGATCATGGCTGGACATCCACCAGCACAGCATGGGGCGTGTTGAGAACGCTCGGCTATCCAGAAAGCCAGATTCAGCGCATTACGGACATCATGGGTCGGGACTTCGATTTAAGTTACGATCCAGACAACTTGAATTCGAAACGATTTGAAAATACTGACGTCCTTGACGATGTTGCCGCATCATACAGATTGCCAGGCGCACTGGATATGGTATCAATCCTGAACGCTTCAGACATTCAATCCGTCAAAGCGGACGGAAGCTGGTACACCCCTGAAGTCATCACAGAGCTGGAAAAGATCAGGGGCATGGCGCAAGAACGCGTCGACCACTTAAATCGCAATTCGTTACCGGTAATGACCAGTGAACTACCGAGAGGGTTCGGAGCTCATGAGCTATCCGATTACAACGTCATGGTGCATTCATCGCCGGATTTGACCGGACAATTGCTGCGACATCTCTCCACTGTAGAGTCTCCTCAATTCTCTATGTCTGTCTCCCTGCATACGCCTGAGCACCGAAACGTCTATACGGACATGCGCACCGTTGATTCACCTGCATTGCAGATAGTGGCAGTAGTCGAAGGTCCGTTCGAGCACATCGCACAAGCGCACCGTGGCAATCTTTCAACCGGCAAGTCTGTTGGCTGGGACGGTCATGTCGAGCTCGTGCGCCGATGGGCGTCTGATTTCCGGGCAGAAAGACTGGCTGACGAAGCTGAGTCGAAACTGGCAGCTCTGAACATTCCACCAGATCCCTCCATTGCCCCGGAAAACCACCCTCGCTTAGCTCAACTGCGGCGCATCCTTTCGCAGTTCAATAACTTAGATGACCTGACGAAAGCGGCTGGCAGAAACAACGAATATGTCAAAGCAGCTAACGAAATAAATCGCATACTGACCACCGAGCGAGATGGCACCCCGCTTGCAACCCATAATGAAATCAAGATCAACAACCCAATCGTGTCGAGTATAGGTCTGCTGCGGAAACCAAACCAGACCATCTACTTCGAAGGCGTATCAGATGCCGATCTGTTTGATCTCTGGCAGGGACATATTCCTGACTACGTTCGTAACGGAAATGCCGGGAATGCACCTCCAGGCTCACTCGTGGTCAATCAAGACGTGGTCAAATCAGCTAAGGACAATAATCTGCCACTGGTAGTTTTGAATCCGCGAAACTAGATGCCAGTGATTTATAATTGTGGCGCTCTTCGACGTCAACCTGGCACAAAATTATGATCAACACCAGCGACAGAATCCTCCAAGAGAAGCTGCAGAACGCAGCTTCCGATATGGTCCGCTACGGAAGAGCTTTTTACGGCAAGGGCTGGAATCTCGCCACAAGCAGCAACTACAGTGCTGTCGTAAGCAGAGAACCGCTGCGCGTTTTGATGACCGCAAGCGGGAAGCACAAGGGCGAACTAACGGTCGATGACTTTGTTCTGGTCGACCAGCAACTGAGCGTGATCGAACCGGACGGAAAGCCCTCGTCGACTGCGATGAAACCTTCAGCAGAGGCTGCTCTGCACCTCGCCATTGCAAAGCACGAAGGAGTCGGTGCAGTTCTGCACACCCACTCTGTCTGGGGCACTGTACTGTCAAACCGCTTCGCTGCCGACAATGCTGTTACACTGAGCGGCTACGAAATGTTGAAGGCACTAGCGGGGGTAAAGACTCACGAGACGACAATTCGCATACCCATTTTGGAAAATTCACAAGACATGGACGAAGTGGCTAAAATCGTCAGCAGACGCATAAACAGCGAAGAATTGAAACATGGATTTTTGCTTCGCGGGCATGGTTTATACACCTGGGCGGAGAGTTTAGCAGCTGCGCGAAACCAGGTGGAAGCGCTAGAGTTTCTGTTTGAAGTGGTTGGCCGAAGCGGAGATTTGTAATGGCAGTTCTCACAGTACCAGATCTAAACCTGCGCATAGAAGAACCTGCCGAAATCGCATCTTTCCTGGGAAAGCATGGACTCTGGTATGAACGTTGGGACCTCTCGAAACTTCCGCCTCTCGATGCATCACAGGAAGCGATCCTCGCATGCTACAAGGATGAAATAACTCGCCTGAACGAGCGGGGAGGCTACGTCACAGCCGATGTCATCAACGTCAATCCTTCCACACCGGGACTGGATGCGATGCTGCTGAAGTTTGCTCCGGAGCACACGCACAGCGAAGACGAAGTTCGATTTGTCGTACACGGGCGAGGCATCTTCCATATTAATCCAGAGAACGGCCCTGTTTTTGCAATCGAGATGGCATCAGGAGATTTGATCAACGTGCCGGCCGGCACTCGCCACTGGTTCAATCTATGCGACGAAAAGATGATCGTCACTATTCGCCTCTTTCAGGACACAACAGGTTGGTCGCCACACTACGTTGATGACTCAAAGCATCTCAACTATCAGCCGCTCTGTCTGGGTCCAAAACCACTCTTATCTCGAGTGAATGTTGAAACAGGAATTGATAGATGAGCACCAGTAAAAACGAGCAAGTGGACACATCACCGCTAGTACTGTCTAGAGCCCATTGCATTCTTCTGGACATTGAAGGCACCACATCTTCAATCAGTTTCGTTTACGATCAACTCTTTCCATTTGCAAGGAGAGAATTGCGTCCCTATCTGGATACGCACTGGTATTCCGATGATGTTCAAAAAGCAGTCACCTACCTTGCCGCAGACGCCGGTTACAAGACTGCAGAAGACTGGTTCAAATCAGCAAAACCTCTGGTCAGCGATCCCGATAGCGTCGGCGATCCAGACCGCGAAACTGACAAGCTGATTGCCAGAGCGCATCAAGAATTAGTGATCGCCGAAGTGGAACGTTTGATGGATGCAGATATCAAATCGACAGGATTGAAAGAGTTACAGGGTCTCATCTGGGCAGTGGGATACGAAAACAATCAACTCTCCTCGCATGTTTTTGATGATGTTAAGCCGGCTTTCGAAGACTGGAAAAATTCTGGCATTGACCTGCGGATTTTCTCATCAGGAAGCGTGAACGCGCAGAAAGTGTTTTTCCACCATACCAAATGTGGTGCGCTATCAAAATATCTCTCCGGCTACTATGACACCACGACAGGACCCAAGCGTGAAGCGGAAAGCTATAAATTGATCGCCGCTAATGCAGGGTTCGAACCAGCCGACATGCTATTCCTCAGCGACGTCGTACCCGAGTTGGATGCCGCACATCAAGCGGGACTGAAAGTTGCACTGGTCGTGCGCCCCGGCAATGCCACGACTGAGTCCGACGTCTACCCTGTCATCAACAGCTTCGACCAAATTTCAATAGTTCAACAAGCGACATCGAGCTGAGACTCAAGCGACCTCAAATCTTTCAACAAATCGCCTGCGCACTGATAGCGCTCCAGCGGTTCAGACGCCAGGCATCGCAACACCAATGGCTCTAAAATCTTGGCAGCACCACGTAGATGTGGAAACCCGATCACTTTATTACATCTGTTGAACTCTGGCTTAGAGCCAGTCAAGGTCTCGTACATGATGTACCCGAGCGAGTAAATGTCTGACCGAAAATCAGGATCTTGTCCATACCGCTCTTCGGGGCTAGCACTGCACCGAAGTGACTCAAAGCTGAACGGCAACTGAAGCCGCAAGGCTGAGCAGACCGAGAAATCAATAATCTTAAAGACGAATAAATCTTGCCGAACAGGCGATGCAATAATTTTACTTGCACTCAAGCGTCCGTGCAAAATGTTTTGAGAATGAGCAAATGCCAGCCCTTCGCAAATTTGAATAAAGAGGCTCGCGGGTTCCATTTGAACACGCCGGCTATTAAGATCAGACAAAGTAATGCCGGGAACGAATTGTGTAATTACAAACGGCACACCACTAGATGCAATACCATATTGAAACAGTGGAGCGATAGCGGGATGATTGATGTTCTCAAAAACTGCTGCCTCTTGTTCAAAGATTCTGCGTGCGAAACGGCTATCAAACAACGACGGGCGAAAGAACTTCAAAGCGACGTCACCGCAGAGCCAGTCAGCGCTTGCCCGAACAATTAAACTTGACTGTGTGATAGCGACCAACTCTATGCATTTGTATCCGCGTGCAGCAAGGTCCAACTGAAAAACACTCGAAACTAAATCCGGGAGGTGTCTCTGCTCGATGCTGAGCTTGTCGAAACTCCTGGCGTTGAGGTCGCCGAAATACTTGGTATTGAGTTCGATATTGGTATTGAATTCGATATCAGGCGCAAGTAATTTCTCGGCGTCGTCTGGTAACTGAATGACTGAGTCACCCGGCTCACTTTTCGAGTTACAACAGGGCTCAGTCGAAAGCCCTGAACGCATTCTGGAAGGTGCCCCGGCAAAGTCTGAAGAGGCAGCATTCGGGCGCACGCCAAAATGCATGTTGTTGTGTTCAGGCTTGTCTTTAACGACTACGAATTGCAGTCGTCCAACGCGACCCACAGAAGATTTTGCTGCACTCCGGCGACGGGCGCAATTGCCACAAAGCTCGGCTGGGCTGCAAGCGAGACAAGCGGTAGCGATAGGTTGAGAATTGGTCATAACGCGTGATTCCAGTGAACGAAAGCTCCATGCAATCGAGAGTATCTGTCGAGGTGGCGGTCTGTTTTCGGGGGCAATTGAGCCTACGAGTTTTTCGTGTCAAATTCGTGGCACGACTGCCGCGTAAACAAGCCGTCATAAGGATTTAAGATGCACCAAGCTTAAATTTGTTTCGCAAAAACTTTGACGTTTATGTCGTAGCAATTCTTCGAGCCCGCGCCATTCAGCCGCCCGACAAACATTAGACCCTGCTAACAAGAAAAACGGCTGGATAATCAATCAACCCAACCAATTTCAACCACTTGTCAAAATCATTTAATGGGCGCTGTTGCGGCTTTATGGTACTTTTGCGGCTGTGGGAAATCCGAAAAAATCATTGTCTTCAACCATCGCTGATTGGCGGCGCTTCGCTTCGAGCACATTTTTGCTTGTAGCTGCAGCTTTAGTCATCGGCTATGTCTCATTGTTCTTTGGATTGCAAAAGAGCACAGATCGCTCGGACCTGGCCACTCTCGAACTACCAAGCTGGATGCTGCAATTCACTCAGACACTGCCAAAGTATTTGGGCTCGCAGAAAAAACCCGACGTGCTGCTCATGGGTTCATCACTTGTTCTGAGTCCGGCGGCGCTAATTGAGAAGCAGCAAAACAGAACCGGATTCGCCTGCAAGTACTTCGAAGATGCACTCAAAGATCGATGCGGCAAAAGCATCTCTGTAGATAACGTCGGCGTTATAGCAGGAATGGTCTGCGATCAGTACGCAATATTGAAGGCCAGCCTTGAAGCTGGTAAAAAACCGAACTTTATCATTTACGGTATGGCGCCGCGCGACCTGGCAGACAACCTGACCAGCGCCGAGAACTCACCTACACAACAAGTCCTGGCATTTTGCCAATCGTCAAACAAATTTCTTCCGGAGTCTCTGAAAGCAGAAGATATAGAACTGTGCTGGAATGCGCATAAGCTCGGTGCTACGCGCTGGCTTAAAACTCTTCGGAATGCATCTTTGCACCTGGCCTGCGATATCTCCAAACACCCGGCTTCGCTCTCTGAAACAGTTCCTCAGAAAGTCGAACAACAAGCCCCCGTGCATACCAGACAGGTAGTTATTGCAGAAGACCTCGAGATCTACCGTCAGCGCTATAACCCACCCAACTACGACCGGCTGAAAAGCCAATCGGCATATCTCGACAGCCTCCTCGCTTTATGTGCCGAGCACAAGATACCAATCTTGCTGGTCAATATGCCTCTGCCAGACGTGAATCGCAACGTGATTCCGCCGCCGCTCCTGACTGCGTACAAACAAACCGTGAGGAAGATCGCAGACAAGTATTCTTGCGAAGTCTGGGATCTCGATGGCGACTCGGTTTTCGCTGAAAACGCCACCAACTTCAACGACTGCGTGCACCTGAACGCAAATGGTGGCAAGAAGTTCTTTAACATGCTTGCGGACCACCTGGTGAAAGACAAGCCATTCGATATTGCATACGGAATACAGACACCATCAGTCGCTGAAAGCAGCAAAGCTACGGTGTTCTAATGCTATTCAACAGCCTGCAATATCTCATTTTCCTTCCGATAGTGGTGACGTTATTTTGGGTACTGCCACCAAAATTCCGTATGCCCATGCTTCTGGTCGCGAGCTACATTTTTTACGCCAGCTGGATGCCCATTTTTCTGCTACTTATCCTCGGAATGACTGTCGCGACATGGTTCTTCGGCAAAGCGCTAGACAAGGCAACCGAGAACAAGAAACTCGTTCTAACGCTGGGCATTGCATTCAATTTGCTACTGCTTGCAATCTTCAAGTACGCGAATTTTTGCTACGGAACATTTGCACTTTTAGCCTGGCATAAAGCCGATGCTACGCTCAACATACTTTTGCCGCTAGGAATCTCGTTCTTTACGTTCGAGTTCATTCACTATTTGTTCGAGATCTACCGGGGCAAAGCACCGATCAATAATTTCGTTCTATTCGCATTGTTCGCCGCTTTTTTCCCAACCCAAATTGCAGGACCGATCAAACGCTATCCCGATTTCCTGGCGCAGATGCAGGAAGTACGTCCTTTCAAACTGGCTTACTTCGACGAAGCGCTCCCGATCATCGTCACCGGACTAGCCAAAAAAGTATTGTTCGCAGACAACCTGTCCATACTTGTGAGTATGGGTTACTCAAACCCTTCGACTTATGGAGCGCCTGAGCTCTGGCTGCTCGCGTACGCCTTTGCGTTCCAAATCTACTTTGATTTCTCCGGTTACACTGATATTGCCCGTGGTTCATCGATGCTATTCGGATACCATATTCCGCTCAACTTCAACATGCCATATATAGCCAAGAACATGAGTGATTTCTGGCACAGGTGGCACATTTCTCTTTCCACCTGGTTGCGCGATTACCTGTTCATTCCGCTGGGCGGATCTCGCAACGGCAGATGGAAAACCAACCTGAATCTTTTCTGGACGATGACACTCGGTGGACTGTGGCATGGTGCTTCATGGAATTTCCTTGTCTGGGGCGCCTATCACGGACTTGCGCTGATTGCGCACAGAGAATTCCAATTCCTGAAACAAAAGTTCGCGGCAATCGACAAAGTGCTCGCCACTGCTATGGGAAGATGGTTCTCAATCTTTCTGACGTTCAATGCAGTCTGTGTCGGCTGGGTATTTTTCCGCATTCAAGACATCGGTACGGCCTTCGCAGTAGCGAAAAAAATGGTGACATTCAGACCGATCACAACGTCGGTGGAAGCGCACCAATTCCTGCTGCTCAAGCATGATCTGCCCGTGATTGTGCCAATTACGCTGACAATGGTGGCGGTCCTAGTTCTCACAAACTTACCCTGGAGTCGTTTAAACGAAAAGGGATTTTTGACAGCCACGCCGGCATGGCTACGAGCAGTATATTGTTGCGTTGTCATAGTTGCTATGCTTGCCTTCATGCCGGACAACTCCGCACCATTTATCTACTTCCAATTTTAAGAACAAATTTGCTACACCTATTCTGCAAAAGACCTGCATCTACTTAAAGATGCAGGTCTTCTGAGCTATGACAGCTCACTGAGCTTACAGAGCGGGCGGTCTAGAATACTTTGACGACGCCCAAATTCAGCAAGTGGTGGTGATGTTTTTTCTTCACAACAACAACGTTGTTCGCTGGAGGAGTGACGATCACAGGTTGGGTCTCACGGATAACAACGGGACTTGACTCTGTAGTAGTCTGACGAGTCTCAACCACAGATGATGGCATCGAATCCAAAGATGTTGTTGTTGTTGTGTATGTGGTATCGGCTTTCGCGGCGGTTGCAGCCACACCGATAGTTACCAGAGCGCTCAATGTCAAAATAGCTTGTACCTTCATTTTAGTATCCCTCGCATCTCTAACCTTTGTCTGCAACTTCGACGTAGCACGCTCAAAAGTAGTTCCGCGAATTTCGTACATAGTTAAACCAATCGCTATTGAAACGAAAGGTGGGATCATATTGATGCTTCAGCTCTATAAATTGAGAAATCTGTGGATAGCAAGCCTGAAGCTGATTTGCAGCAGCATATTTGTTGTAAGTCAAATAATACTTACCGCCAAATTCAATTGCTAATTGGAACAATTTTCGGAAGGTACCGCTGATTGCTTGTATCTGTCCATTGTTGTGATCAACGTGAAGGTTGAAGATAATGCAGGCCCACGGCTGATTGGCCCAGGCGAGAAACGTCTCCTTGTCTTGTTCAATTAATCGAACTGTGCCATAAATCACGCTGGCTGCTTCAGCGCGCAACAGAGATGCCGCTCGCTTCATAAATTCATCCAATCGATGACGCGGAACATAAAGCTCAGTTATTGCCTCGCTACCGGCGCAGTTCTCACCCAGGCGATCGTCAATCATCTTGTGATAACCGTTTATGTATGTAGCTAACTGAAACGTGTCTGACAGATAAAGCTGTCTATCTGTAGCGAGGTAATGGTCCCGATATATTTCAAAGGCTCTCGACTTATCCGTATGGGCAAGGAAGAGGAGTTCCTGCCACTGATCTTCAGACAGCAGCTTCCGTTCGGATTCTCGATATTGCTCGCCTTGCGCGCCTACAGGACTATAGGTGCTGAGTATTCCGACTTGCAGAAAGTCGGCAGAGGCAGAGTCAATGGCAAACTGAAAATCACCATATGTAGCACCACAACGTTGTTGCGACTCCAGCAACTCGGCCGCCTGACTGGTTCTGCAAACCTGTACAGAGCGACGCAAAGTCACTCGCTGAACCAACCTGAGCGTAACACTGGCAATGATGCCGAATAAACCATAACCACCGATGGCAAGACTGAACAGTTCAGCATTTCGCTGTCTGCTGCACCGTTTGATTTTTCCATCATGCATGACAATCTTAAACTCTTCCACATCACATACAAGAGGCGCTTTACCCAGACCTCTTCCATGCACATTCGCAGCCAGTGCACCTCCGATAGTAAGCAGGTCGCATCCCGTTTGCTTCTGAGCAATCGTCCACTGACATGTGGAATGCCTTTGCGTCTCTCGAAGATAATTGATGAGAGCCGGCCACATCATTCCAGCCTCAACTTCAAGCAATCCGCGATTACGGTCGAATGCGACAATCTTATTGAACAAAGTCATATCGATGAGGATGCCATTGCTTAAAAACTGCTGCCCACCCATGGCGTGACGCCCACCGGCAATCGAGACTTGTTGCCCAGTTGCATGTGCATCTCTAACTATCGCAGTCAACTGGCGCAGTGAGTCCGGAGATTTGATTGAGGCAACTCGCGTAGGATTTAGCAAGGAATGATGGTCGTTCACGATCGTGTTCGTAGTTGTAGTCGACGGTTGGTCGAAGCCACATACTGGGGTTACAGCACGTCGCGATCTAGTACTATTCATTGTGTAATCCCTGCCTTTAAAAGCGCTGATGGGTTACTGGAAGCCAGACCCGAGAACTCCTGACAGTGATGTTTTGCGACCACGATCAGAAACGATGCCAAAACAAAATGGAAAAATATCGGAATGGTTCCACTGAACCACATATGGTGCTGAAACATTGTCGTCCAAATCAGCAGACGAATAGCAACCGAAACAAAATAAAGCAGCCCCACGCGCAGCAAAGGTTTTGCAAGCATTCTTTGCGGCACGTAAAAGAAGCCTGACAGCCTGTAGAAGTCAAAACAAATTCTTCCGTACAACGCAATGATCAAGAACTGAAAGAAAACAAGTACAGGATAAGGTAGCAGGCCAGACTGCCATTCACTCATGGGCGGCAGGAAAGGGACGTGGAAGACCGCTACCAGTAATTGCCCTGAGACTCTTAAACAGAACAGAACAAGTAATGCTGCAAGCAGAGCAAGGGTTTTGTCCGAGCGCAGGGTTTTGTCTGCGCGCGATGTTTCTTCTGTACGCGCTGTTTTGCTGCTGACCATAGTTCCTTTCTCCAAGTCACGCTTCGATTATGGAGCTCACGATCGGGAGAGAATGCATTGCGCCATCAGTTATTCAAGTGTTCAATGACGAGCCTAAATTTCTGCCGCGATACGTGTCAGCCCCACCAAGATTGCTCGGCAACTGCGGAGGGTTAGGCCGTCGCGCTACGTAGATCTCACATTGACACTGTCCTTGATTTTTAAGATAGTCAGTCTTGTCACTACAGGAAGCGTTCACGTGGGCGATTGGGACTCATTACAGTTGAGAGACAAACCGGGGCAACCGGTACAGATGCCCGGTGGAGCAGACTTCGGCTCGCTATGGACTCGACCTGACCAGCGCAATCTCGGCACGGGACTCCGTCCAACCACAGGGTTGGACCAGCAGCAGCCCGTATATCGTCCGACCGAGCAGCAATACCCATACGATGCAACCGTTCAGAACAATGTGCGTAATGGCACACTCGAGCTGAAATATGGCGATCCTAATATGGATAAGATCCTTTCTCAGGCTCGGAACTATCAGACCATCCATATAGACACTCCTCCCGGGGTCCAGTTGAAACACTGGGTCGACCAGGGCGGGCACTTCTTCTGGCTGCAAGGCGGCAATGACAACAACGCCAAGCACTACTATCCTGCTTTCTCCAAAGCAATGACCGTGAACGGGCAGACTTTCGATCTGGAAGCCCAACGCCTGAAAGTAGATGAGGCTTATGCTGCGTCTCAGGGAGGCGGTCAAGGCCCCGTATTCCAGAGCTTTACGGGTCGTACTGATGCAATGACGTATTTCAGCCGCATGTCCAACCTGTCAGGACAGGCTCTGGGAACGCTCGAGAGAAGCCTGACTGAGTCTGTCAAAACATCTAATAATCCATATTTCAAAATCTATTTGGCTGATGTATACACGGCTGAGGCGATGCAGCCCATCGTTCAACAAGTCTTGCGTGGCGGCACGGCGGATCTTAACAATCCTGACACTCTGCGACGCCTGGACAGCGCCATTCAACTCTTGCAAGCAGCACAGTCAGATTCGCGCTCGGGGCTGGGTAGGGTCAACATGAACCCTCCAGGCAATGTTGTCATGCCACTGGACCCATATGAAATTTATTCCAATCCAAGAGATACGCGCTACTACTATGGATTCTGGGGTGGCAGCCTGGATCAAGCCAGGCACAGGGAAGTCGGGTTGACTCTGCTGAGAAACCTGATCAGCTCCGGCGCCTTACCGAAAATAGAATTACCTCCGGCGCTGCCTCCGCGCTGAAATTCCGCCTCAAGAACAAGTAAAATTGTCCCCGGTTAATAACGAGGGACCTTTGAAACACATCAGCCTACTTGGTTCCACCGGCTCGATTGGAACGCAGACACTCGACATTGCAGAATCACATAAAGATTCGGTATCGATTGTTGCGCTTGCAGCTGGAAGCAAGAACATCGACTTGCTGGCAAAACAGGTCAGACAATTTCGACCGGAATTGGTATCGGTACCGACAAAAGCAGACATAGACAGCTTACGCGACAAATTGGGAGCCGATTGCAAAAGTACTTCCTTTGTCTGCGGTGATCAGGGTCTAATAGACGTGGCCACGCACGGAAAAGTAGATACGGTAGTCACCGGAGTGGTTGGCTTCCTCGGTCTGAAACCGACAGCAGCAGCCATTCAGAAAGGCAAGAGCATAGCCCTTGCCAATAAAGAAACGCTGGTTGCAGCAGGCGCAGCAATCATGCCAATGGTGCGCCAATACGACGCACGAATCGTTCCAGTTGACTCCGAGCACTCAGCCATCTTTCAAGCGCTTGGAGGCAAGAAGGCAGCAGAGTACAAGAAAGAACTGGACAAAATATGGCTCACCGCATCTGGTGGCCCGTTCCGCACCTGGACACTGGAACAAATTCGCAACGCCACCGTAGATGATGCCCTTAAGCATCCCAACTGGTCCATGGGTCCCAAAATAACGATCGACTCCTCAACCCTGATGAATAAAGGGCTGGAAGTGATCGAAGCGCGCTGGCTATTTGATGTGGATCCCGCTTCCATTCAGGTGGTCATTCATCCGCAATCTATTCTTCACTCTGCAGTTGAGTTCGTAGACGGATCCATCGTAGGACAAATGGGCGTGCCCGATATGCGCCTGCCCATTCACTATGCGCTCTTCTTCCCAGAAAGAATTCACTCCAGTCGCGTACCCCGACTCAACCTTCTCGAACTCAACCAGATGACTTTCGAAAAACCCGATACCAAGCGCTTTCCATGTCTGGCAATCGCTCAAAAAATCGCGGCAGAGAACAACACTATGCCCTGCGTCCTGAACGCCGTCAACGAAGTCGTCGTTGATTTCTTCCTCAAGGGATTTGTCAAGTTTAGCGACATGGCAACTCAAATCGAGCGAGTCTTGGAAAGACATAACCCGGTTGAGAAACCCAATTTGGAGGATATACTTGATGCTGATCAGTGGGCGAGGCGAGAAGCAGTTCAGTTGCTTTCGGCTGTGCGCAGCTGACTATTAGAGTGCTCTGGAGCTTTTGCAATGGTTCAAACTGAAACGTCGTCGGTCAAAGTGGCTAATCATCCACTTGTTCAACAAATTCTGACACGCATTCGCGACTACCAAACGCCAACAGGCGAGTTCCGGCAGAAAGCACTGCAACTGAGCAAATTTCTCGTTTACGAGGCGATGTCTGAGTTAAGCACGCGCGAAGTGGGTGTGCAGACACCGGTCGGAGCGGCCAAGGGCATCGCACTGACTGACTATCTGATTCTGGCACCAGTGTTGAGAGCTGGTCTGATTCTCGCCGAGGCGGCACAAGAACTCATGCCAAGCGCTCGCATCTACCATGTTGGGTTGCGGCGCGATGAGGCGACTCTACAGGCGATTTCCTATTACGCAAAGCTGCCCGAGGCGCTGCCTGCTGAAAGCCGCGTCTACGTACTTGATCCAATGTTGGCGACCGGGGGATCTGCCGTCGCAGCAATCTCGCTCTTTACAGATTTGAAGGTGCAGACAATTCACCTTGTTTCATTCGTGGCAGCGCCAGAGGGGATAAAACGAGTTCACTCGAAGTTTCCTCAAGTTAAAATCACGACCGCATCCGTCGACTCGAATTTGAACGAACACGGCTACATCGTGCCAGGGTTGGGCGATGCCGGAGATCGAATTTTCGGCACTTAGCCAAATAAGTTAATCTAAAATCGCAACATTGGCGCTCAGGATGGGAATTTTACGAATTTACTCTCATCTTGTCGCGCACTAATATCTCTGTACTGAGGAAGTGCCCGATCTGACTCAGACAATCACTGAAACGTCTCTTCGAGACGAAGGATGCATTATGGGCAATGGTTTTGATAACACGAATCAACAGCAACAGCAGCAAACCGGCTCCTACGGTTTGAACGCGACGGATGTTTATTTACCGCCACCAAGCTCGAATCAACCATGGCGCCCAAACTACGGGCAAGTAGCCCCGGCATACGGAAACACTGGCGACGGCAGCATCGGTAATCCCAACGGTCAACAAGGTCAGACTTACGAAGGCGGCGTACCTGTGCAACCACGGCCGGTGCAGCAACCAGGTGGCTATCAAACTCCGTACAACCAGTATCCAGGTCAGGACGTCAATCAAGGCGGTGCGGCGTACAATCCCAATGGCGGTGCAGCATACAATCCAGGCGGTGCATCGGCATACAACCCTGGTGGTGCAGCCTACAATCCTGGCGACCAGCAAATTCCACAACAAGCGCCTCCGCTCGGTAACAACGCGCAGAGCGGTCCAGTCTGGAATCAACCGAACCCCAGACAACAGTCATCAGACCTGAACAACACCAGCTACAACTACGAACCGGTCGTGAAACCAATCGGAGTATTCTCAGCTTCGGTCATGGGCGGACTGGGTGGTATCGTTGGCGGCAACCTCATTCCTAACTGGGGCAACAAGGCAGCTGATGCCATTCTTCGTGACGCGCCAAAAGTCACCGAAGGAGCGAAGCCAGGCTTCTTCGAATCAGGTGGAACCTTTGAGAAAATTGTCGGCAAAGACGCGGCCAGTAAAGTTTCGAAAGGAGCAGAAGATCTGAGCTCCAAGTTCGAGGGAGCAGATGCAGGCGGTCGCGTGCAACGCGCTGCCACAAGTTGGCAAAATCAATTCGACCCACGCTATCAAAACAGAACGGCGTTGCAGGATCTTCTCGACAAAAACAATGACGCATTGAAAGAGTTTGCCGGCAAAGACAAAGCCGCTCTGGCCGAAGCAGACGCAGCCAGACTAGCAGCTCTCGAACAGAAACAAGCCATCCTCTCAGCCGGTGAAGGTGCCGCTGCAAGCAAACTGAACCCGGCGTTATTCACAGCCGACGGCAAGGCGATGCTGGAGACAGTCAAAGGTTCGACTGCACTGACTGAAGCCGAAGCTAGTTTGCTCAAGAGTCAAGGGGCAAATCTCAGCAAAGCGTTCCCTTCCGCCGAACTGGCCAGCAAAGAAGTAGCCCTGCTTGAGCGTCCAATGGTCGGAAATTTCGCCAAAGGAGCTGCATTTGTTGGCGGCACCTTGCTCGCCGACAATATCGCCGGAAACTTCATCGGCAAAAATGGTGCCGGTCACTTGAGCGAAGTCGCGTTGCCTATGGCATTCGTTGCAGGCGGAAGCTGGAGAGAAAAAGCGATTTACTCAGCTGCAGCAATCGTTGGCAGCAAGACAATCGACGCACTCCTTCCTGCATCAGATCACACCACCATCAATCGCATCATGGCGCCAAACGGCGTTGATTCGCTGACCATGGGCGCAGCATTCCTGTTGCCTGCAGCCGATCCTAAGACTCGCATGGCGATGATTGGAACGGCATGGGGCTTCGGCCGCTTGCGCAATATGAACGACACTGAAAGCTTGCTCACAACCGGCGGCTTAATGGGTGCAACGGGTCTCGCTCTGAAAGTAGGCAAGATCAATCCTGAACTGGGTGTTGGCTTGCTGGCCGCAGAAGGCGGAGCATTCGTTCTCAGTCGAATCTTCAAAGGCAACACCGGCAAATAGGCGGTGAGCTCGAGAGTGAGGCAGTCGGGCTTTAAGATGACGATTTAGGTGTTGTTGATGATTTGACGCGCGTGACTGTAGTACGGCTCGGCCTTTTCAGCCATACCATTTGCTTCGAAAAAGTTCGTCAACTCGATTAAGACAGACTTGAGTACAAAACTAATTTGTTCGCTCTCAGCACCGAAAACACGTTCTGCTTCCGCTATGGCACGCCTGTACAACTGTTCGGCATCTGCATAGCTTCCGCTCTCGCGCGCCTTCTTGGCTTCATCGAGCAAAGTTTTCCAATTAGTTTCCTGCGAACCCATATTCACCTCAATACGGCTATCTTAACAGGCTTACTGTTCTCATTGCTCCCAAGCTGGACAATGACGATTCTACTGGACTGACAGGTCACTGAAAAGAGCAAAATTCAAGTCACTTTATCAGACGGAATACCCGGCAGATTTAGGAATCGGTCGCGACCGATCGGTCTAGTGGCAACTCAGAAAGATATAAGAGCGTAGACATAAAAAAAACAAGGCACCAGATGCGGTGCCCTGTCATACCGTCCATAATCGCACACCATATACGGTGCAAGAGACTAGTCGTCCAGTTTAAATCCAACTTTGATAGTCACCTGGAACTCAGCGACCTGGCCATCTTTGATCAAACCTCTTTGATCGACCACTTCGAACCAGCCCAGGTTACGAAGAGTCTTGCTGGCTCTCTTCACGCCTTCTTTTACTGCATCCGCAAAACTGTTAGGAGAGGTCCCGACGATCTCAGTCATCTTATATACGCCACCGGCCATAATTACTCCTTCGACTTTCGTCACTGAATATAATAACGACCTAATGTAAGCTACTGAAAACTATGACCGGCGGGCATTTTCGAAGCTATTACAATCCTTTACCCGCCTCAAAAAATAGACGCCAAACAGAATGAAACGACCGACATCCACCCCCAGAGCGATTTCTGTGGCTGAGTTGCACCATGCTCGTTCGGAAACCCTTACCAGGTAAGGAATCGCAGTGCTGCCTGCTTCCGTTGAGCGTGTACAGTCCAGTTAGAAATGCTGGTTAGCATTAACGGTTTGATAGGGTAACCCCAATCAGAGGAATTCTTGCAAGGGCATGAAAGAGATAAGCAGAGTTATGCAGGAATAACGGTAGGCAAGTTCGGCTGGTGTAAGCGAGCAAACAAGCAAGGATTCTAGGTGCCTGATATGACGACCAACACTTATGCAAAAGACAACTACGAGATCGACGAGAAGTTCCCTTATAGATTTCTCCTGAGATGGACGTGGCCCGATCACATCGACCGCTACATACGCAGACTGATGTGGGCATGGTTGAATGAACAGAGCAACGGTCAGCAACAAGATCTTTCAGCAACAGACTACGTGGCGGCACACTTGTTCTGGCTCATCGCCGTCAGTCCTGAGACACCAGGAGCGGTGCTTGATGCGCTGGCGGCAACTTGTTCGGTATCGTTCCAGGAACGCATAGCCGAAAACAAAAACACCTGGTCCAGCACACTGACAAAACTTGCTCAGAGCGAGTCTCCGCGTGTCAGAATCGCCGTTGCAGAGAATCCAAATACACCGGCTGCGACAATGCTGCAACTTTCACTAGATGAGAATGCTGACATTCGTTATGCAGTAGCCGACAACTGCAATCAAGCCGTAACGATATTAGAGTCACTGACAAATGACGAGAACGCACATGTAGCATCCCGCTCGCGGCGAAGTCTGGCTCAAATCAACAAAGTCGAGCCTGTGATCTTAAAACCGGCATCTCAATCTCAGTCCAGAAGACAAAAGACCGTGGCCGGGTAACAGCTGGCGTTACAAACTGAGACCCCAGCGGAGCGCGACCTGTTGTCTGCGCTCCGTCTCCGTGCCAGGTTTCTTTCAGACTCTCCGCAAAAATGACATTTTCAGCCCTTGAGAATCATTTAAAGCGCCAGCAGTTGCGCCTGAAGCCCTGCCAAGGCTGTGCTATTATTGGGCCTTTTCAAGAGTCTGGCATGGCCGGACTGTCCGGAAAAAACCGAAGCAGGGGTCTATTTGTCGACCGGGAATATAGCCATGAAAGGGTGGTCCGTGCTCAAACGCTTGAGCCGGAGCAGCTTTCTGTATATCTGCGTGTTGCTTGCGTGTACAGATGTAGTGCTGAGCGCCTACGTGCCACGCACCAACCAGATCTGGTACGAAAAGAGTGTTAACGGCAGCAACGAGCCATTTTGCCGCAAAATTTTCGAATATATATGCTCTCAACCTGATCCACACGTAGTGATGATGGGATCGTCACTACTGGCGGTGCCATCAATCTCTTGCGACGAAACTTTTGTTCGAGCCAGGAGTCCATACTCGACGTTGCCTGATATGTTCGCATTCAGTCATTACAAGCGCTGCGACTACTTCAAAATGCTGCTCTCTCAGAGCCTGGGAAAGAAAGTCGACGTAGTAAATCTTGGACTAGCCGGAATCGTTGCGTCGGACCAGAAATTGATTCTCGAAAAAGCGCTTGCATTCAACAAAAAACCTGGTCTTGTGGTCTGGACAGTTGCCCCGGCCGAGTTTATCTGGAATGACGGTCGCGGAGTAGACAACACCCGCATCGGTCAGGCTTTCAAGTCATATTCCTGGCCATTCGACGCGAGCGCTATAGCCCTGGCGGCAGACAGAGTGAGAAGAGAGTGCACGTGGCATTTCGACTTGCTGGAAAATGAGTTAGCCGCCTGTAAAGCGCCTATGAGCGAGTACGTCAATAAACTGTTGAATCGTCCCGCCCAGGAAGATAAAGCGCTTACCGCCGCCAAACAGGCTTTGGCAGCAAATCAAACAGACACGGTTGAATCTGCGATGGATGCCTACGGTCGAAAGAACAGACTGGAAGACATTCCGCACTTCAAAATGAACTACTCAAAAGTAGACAACAAGCTATTCGATAAACAGTTGGAATCTTTCACGCAAACGTTGGAGTTGTGCAATCAGCATAACGTTCCTGTAGTGATAGTAAATATGCCGCTGACGAAATACAACCGCGACTTGATTGATAGAAATGTCTACGAAAAGTACATCTCGTCAGTCAGCGAAATTGCTCAACGGCATCGCAGTCCATTTGTCGACATGGATAGCTCCAACGGTTTTGCACTATCGGATTTTTATGATTCGACACATCTGAACGAGACTGGCGGCAAGAAGCTCTTCACAGCTCTAGCCAATCGCATTCCAAAACTGGCAACCGATCACCCGCAACTTGCAGGCGTCCGCGAAACTGCGAACTAGAAACTGCGAACTATGAACCGCGAAATATAAAAATTGCGAACCAGGCTGCTCAAAAAAAAGCCGCTCAATGAATTTCACTGAGCGGCTTTAGATTTTTGCTATCGATTTACACGCCAGCCAATTGTGGTTCTGCTGCGGTTCCAGCAAGAGCGGTCATACGACCAGTGCTCTGTCCGTTCGCATTGCGGATACCGAGCGCATCTTGAGCGATGATCAAGCGTTGGATTTCGCGAGTTCCTTCGTAGATGTTCAGCACTTTAGCGTCGCGGAAGTAGCGCTCAACTGGATACTCATCTGAGAATCCATAGCCACCGAAGATTTGTACTGCGTTGTGACCAGCTTTGTTAGCCGCTTCTCCGCAGAACAATTTTGCAATTGAAGTTTCAAGCGTGTTGCGAACGCCTTTGTTCTTCAGATGGGCGGCACGCAAGTAGAGCAGTCGTCCGGCTTCTGCATCGGCAACCATGTCGGCAATCATGGCTTGCACCTGTTGATGCTCACCGATTGGCTTGCCAAATGTCTGCCTCTGCATTGCGTAGGTGGTGCAAGCATCGATACATCCCTGCACGAGACCTACGGCACCGGCGGCTACTGAGAAACGACCGTTATCCAGGGCTGACATAGCCACTTTGAAGCCTTCACCGAGTCCACCGAGCATGTTTGCAGCTGGTACACGCACCTGATCAAGGAACAAGGACGATGTGTCTGATGCGCGCAATCCCAACTTGCCTTTGATTGGCACAGCCGAGAAGCCTTTCGACTTGGTATCGACGATAAAGCAGGTGATGCCTTTGTGTCCCAACTTGGTGTCGACAGTTGCGAAGACAAGCGCGTGTGTAGCGATAGAACCGCATGAGATCCAGGTTTTCTGACCGGTCAACAGATAGTCGGAACCGTCCTTAACTGCTTTGGTCTGCTGGTTACCGGCGTCTGAACCTGCTTCTGGCTCAGTCAAACCGTAGCAACCGATGTATTCGCCGTTGCAAAGCTTAGGCAGCAATTCTTGCTTCTGAGCTTCGGTTCCCCACTTCAAAATCGTCAGAGCAACGAGAGATGTCTGCACTGAGAAAAGAGTTCGAGTGGAAGAGCAGACACGGTTGATTTCTTCGGTCATCAAACCGTAGGCCACATAGTCCATTCCCAGACCGCCGTATTTCTCAGGCACTGGGCAGCCTAGAAAACCTTCAGCGAAGATCTTTTTGGCGATATCCCAATCGAACTTGCATTCGCGATCGTTGTACGCAGCTTTAGGAGCAATTTCACGCTCGGCAAAGTCACGCATGTGCTTGCGCATTGCCATCTGCTCCGGTGTAAAGTCAAAATCCATAGTCCTTTTCTCCAATTAAGTAGCGTAGCGTTTTAACAGTGGTTACGGAGCAATTTTGCTTTCGTCGTCTTCAGTTCGAGCAGGATGATTATCAATCTGCGCTCTCTGCAGGCGTCCCGAGTAGTCGACATATACAGACTTCCACTCGGTGAATTGGTCGATTGCAGTGGTTCCGGCTTCACGGTGTCCGTTGCCGGTTTGTTTGACACCACCGAAAGGCAACTGAATTTCAGCACCAATCGTTGGAGCATTTATGTAGACGATGCCGGATTCGAGCTCTTCGATAGCTGCGAAGGCGCGGTTTACGTCTTTTGTATACATTGAAAGGGAGAGACCATATTCGGTGCCGTTAGCTACTTCAATAGCTTCATCGAAATCATTGACTTTGATGATGCTCACGACTGGTCCGAATATTTCTTCCTGAGCGATACGCATCGATGGCTTGACGTCACCGAAAACTGTAGGCTCATGGAACCAACCGTTTTCCATACCGTTATCCTTGACGATGTTGCCACCGCAAAGGAGGGTGGCACCTTCTTTCTGGCCTATCTCAACGTACTCGTGCACGCTGTGCAACTGAGACTTCGAAACTACCGGTCCGACGTGCACTTCAGGGTCCAGACCGTCACCGAGTTTGAGGGCTCTGGCGCGTGCAACGAATTTTTCAGTAAATTCTTTGTAGCGATCCTTGTGCACTATGACTCGGCTGGCAGCGGTGCAACGCTGTCCGGCAGTACCGAAACCGCCCCAAACAGCGCCTTCGACAGCCAGTTCGATATCGGCATCTTCCATGATGCAGATGGCATTCTTTCCACCCAATTCACAAGAGATGCGCTTCATCAATTCACCGCAACGTCCGGCAACTTTCTTGCCGACTACTGTTGAGCCGGTAATGGAAATTGCGCGAACACGTGGATCTTCAACGATCGCCTGACCTACTTTGCTGCCTTCGCCTGTAACCAGATTCAGTACTCCTGCAGGGAGTCCTGCTTCTACAAGCACTTCAACGAGCATGACTGCGCAAAGAGGAGTGTCTGTAGCTGGTTTGAAAACGACCGTGTTGCCCGCAACGATAGCCGGAAAAATTTTCCAGCTTGGTATAGCAACAGGGAAGTTCCACGGCGTGATCAGCCCGACCACGCCAATAGGTGCCCTCACGGACATGGCGAACTTGTTGGGCAGCTCAGACGGTACGGTTGTACCCATCAGGCGGCGTCCCTCGCCGGCCATGAACTTAGCCATGTCGATAGCTTCTTGCACATCGCCACGCGCTTCTTTGATCACTTTGCCCATTTCGCGAACCATGTTTCTCGCCATTTCTTCTTTGCGAGTTTCGAGCAAGTGAGCGACTCTGTAGAGAATCTCGGCGCGGTGAGGAGCTGGAACTTTTCTCCAGGTCTTCAGTGCTTCCTCGGCTGCATCAATAGCCTTTTTAACATCGTTGACCGTGGATGCTGCGAAGTGACCGATGATCTCTTTTTCATTGGCAGGATTAGTGCTGGTGAAAGTTTCACCATTTTCAGCCTTCACCCAACGACCACCGATGTAGTTATGGTAGACGCGAGGAGCGTCAGCCCTGGTCTTTGTTTGCAGACTCTGTGTACTAGTGCTCATAGATTTCTCCCGGCTTTTTCAACTGTCTTAACAGCGAACTTTCGCTTAAAACGTCATGGCCTTTTCGAGGATATCCAAAGCTTTTGCAGCATCGGCATCCGAAAGATTGAGCGGTGGAATCAAGCGAATAACCTGGCCGCGGATGCCGCAAGTGAGAACAATCAACTTGTTCTCGAGGCAACGCTCGGCCACCTTCTCAGCCAATTCTTTGCTTGGTTTGCCGTCTTTTTCATCAAACTCGATGCCGAGCATCATGCCCAGTCCACGCACTTCGCCGATGTATTGCTTGTCTTCGGCAAATTTTTGCAAACGCTTGAGCATTTCGCCGCCCAGTTTGGCTGCACGCTCCGGCAATTTCTCTTCCTGCAGCACGTCGATAACGGCAAGCGCAGCAGCGCAAGAAACCGGGTTGCCACCAAATGTGGAGCCGTGTCTTCCAGGCAACCATTTGCTTGTGATTTCGCGACGTGAGATAAATCCGGAAAGAGGCATGCCGCCTGCAATTCCCTTAGCCATCAACATGATGTCCGGCTCGACTGGTTCGTGTTCGCAAGCGAACATTTTTCCGGTTCTGCCGAATCCAGACTGCACTTCATCAATAATCAGCATGATGCCGTGCTTGTCGGCCAGCTTACGCAAGCGAGTCAGGAAGCCCTTCGGCGGAATGACATAACCACCTTCACCCTGCACAGGCTCAACGATAAAAGCAGCCACTTGCTCTGGGTGAATAAATTGATGGAAGAGGTTATCGAGTTCTTCAAATACGCTATCGACCACGGCTTCTGGATTGTCTTTCAGAGGTGAGCGATAGGTGTAAGGGAAAGGCACCGTGTAGATGCAGCTTGGCAGCGGCTCATACTTTTCACGGTAATAAAGTTTTGAAGTGGTGAGAGCCATCGTCAGCATCGTGCGACCGTGGAAGGAGCCGCGGAAGTTGATGATGCCCGGACGTCCTGTGACGTAGCGCGCCAGTTTGACGGCGCCTTCAACGGCTTCAGCACCGCTGTTTGCCAGAAAGACAGAATCGAGAGTCTTAGGAGTGATGTCGACGAGCTTTTGAGCCAGTTCGATGTAACGCTTGTGGTGCACGGTAACTGATGTGTGAATCAGCTCGGCTGCTTGCTTTTGAATGGCTGCGACGACTTTGGGATGGCAGTGTCCGACGTTATTTACCGCGATACCTGTTGCCAGATCGAGATAAGCATCGCCGTTCATGTCATAGATATAAGAGCCTTCTGCGCGCTCTGCGACAATACGAGCCGATCTCGAAAGAACCGGATTGACAAATTTGTCATCGAGTTCCAAGTACGCAAGATTTTTGTTCAACCTTTCAGCCATCACCATGACGAACTCCTTTTAACTTCACCCACAGCAGGTACTAAAGCAAAACAAAAATGTTTGCTTGTTTTTGATGAGCAAATCTCGGTTTTCAGACAATATTCAATTGCGCTGAAAGCAAACCAGAGCGACTATTGCTCAAATGTAAAGCATATCAACTTATTTGAAGATAAAGCGTCATATTTAGCATTTTGCCAGTATTGGCAAACGCTGAAGCGCAGCTATATCAAAAGTCTTGAGAGATCGTCACTGCGACATAGAGGCAGAAAGTGGTCGCCACTTCCGCCTACCGCTTGACAGTGCCCGCTGCGGAGCGGCGTGCAGCCTGACGATTGACAGGCTTGCTCTTCTTTCCTCGCACAGGTTTGACTGATTTCTTGCCGCTCGTTGGTTTTATCTTCTCTTTGAAAGCCACCGAGAACACCTCATCCAGGTGGCCGACCGGCACAAGTTGCAGTTGCTTCTTCACGTACTCAGGAATTTCTGCCAGATCTTTCTCGTTTGATTTGGGCAGAAAAACAGTCTTCACTCCAGCGCGAACTGCTGCCAGCACCTTCTCTTTGAGACCGCCGATGGCAAGAACTCGACCGCGCAAAGTGATTTCTCCGGTCATGGCAAGATTGGCTTGCACGGGCCGCTTACTGACAGCTGAAATTAGCGCCACAGCGAGAGCAACACCAGCTGATGGACCGTCTTTAGGAATAGCACCTTCGGGAATGTGCACATGAATATCCAGCTTGTCGCCAAAATCCGGATCGATACCGAGTTCTTTGGCATGCATGCGGATGTAGCTGAAAGCCGCTTGAGCTGACTCTTTCATGACATCACCAAGCTGACCGGTTAGTTGCAACTTACCTTTGCCGGGCATTGTGTTGACTTCGACAGAAAGCGTTTCGCCACCGGTCTCAGTCCACGCCAGTCCTGTAACGATACCGATTTGCGGACCACGAGGATCGGTCTCACGAATGATTTTGGGAGGACCGAGATACTTGGTCACCAAATTTGGTGCCAATTTGATTACGCTGCTGGGCGACTTCACGACCTGGGCCGCCACCTTGCGACAGATAGTGGCGATATTGCGCTCTAACTGACGCACCCCGGCTTCGCGCGTGTATTCCTGAATTACTTTGCGTACTGCTTCAGGTTGAAGCTTGAGATTCCTTTTGCTCAGCCCATGTTTCTCGAGAGTTTTTGGAATGATGTGCTGTTCTGCGATCGAGAGCTTCTCTTCTTCTGTATAGCCTGAAATGCGAATCACTTCCAGACGATCGTAAAGCGGGCGGGGCACATAATCTAGCGCATTGGCAGTGGCGACGAATACAACTTCCGACAGTGAGAACGGAGCATCCAGATAATGATCGGTGAATGAATCGTTTTGATCGGGATCGAGCACTTCCAGCATGGCCGCAGTCGGATCACCCATATAGCTGCGTGTCATCTTTTCAATTTCGTCAAGCAGGATGACTGGATTTTTCGTGCCTGATTGCTTGATTGCCTGGATGATGCGCCCCGGCATGGCGCCTATGTATGTGCGACGGTGCCCACGGATTTCAGCTTCATCGTTGACGCCACCAAGACTGATGCGGGCGAATTTTCTGTTCATGGCCTTGGCGATCGACTTGACGAGACTGGTTTTGCCGACGCCAGGAGGGCCTACAAGGCACAATATTGTGCCCTGGGGATGTTTAGAGAGCTTGCGCACGGCTAGATACTCGAGGATGCGCTCTTTGACTTTCTCGAGCCCATAGTGGTCTTCAGCGAGAATTTCTTCCGCCTCATCGAGATCGAGACTGTCGCGTGAACGCTTCGCCCACGGCAGCGAAACAAGCGTATCGAGATAGGTGCGAATAACGCCGGCTTCGGCACTTTGCGGCATCATTTTTTCAAGACGCCCCAGTTCCTTCTGAGCTTTTTCAAGCGGCACGCCAGTCATTTTTGCCTTGGCGATTTTTTGCTTGTACTCGGCTATCTCACCGGTCTGCTCACCGTCGGCGTTGAGCTCGTCCTGAATGATGCGCATCTTTTCGCGCAGGTAATATTCGCGCTGAGTTTTCTCCAGATTGAAACGCACGCGATCGTGAATTTGCTGTTCAAGATCTGCCAGTTCCAGTTCTCGTGAAAGCAGCAATCCGACGTATTCCAGGCGTTCGGTGCTGTCGACAATCTCGAGACACTTCTGCCGCTCCGCCACATCCAATCCTAGATAAGTGGCGATGATGTCAGCAAGACGACCGGGCTGACCGATACCAGAAACAGCGAGAAGACTTTCCGGGTTGATTTTCTTAGTAGATTTGACGTACTGCTCGAACTTCTCAACTGACAGGCGTATCAAAGTCTTGGTGCCCTGATCGTCTCTGACCGTTTCTTCCTGCTCTTTGACATTGGCTGTGAAGTGCGCAGATTCGTCAAAAACGTTCTCCAGGCTGACGCGGCTCGAACCTTCAACCAGCACCTTAACGGTGCCGTCAGGCAGTTTGAGCATCTGCATGACTTCAGCCAGAGTGCCGATTTGATAAATCTCGTCCTGAGTCGGCTCTTCGCACTCAGGGTCTTTCTGCGCGACAAGGACGACAAGGCGGTCGTCTCGCAACAGCGACTGTTCCAGAGCAGCGATTGATTTAGGACGACTGACGAATAAAGGCGTCACCATCTGCGGAAAGACAACAACGTCTCGCAGCGGAATGAGGGGAAATGTCGTTGCAGTCAAATCAGTCATTTATCGCGACCAAAGAATGTGAATCAACTCTCAGAGAGCCGGATGATCCTATCGTTGAATTCTCCATCAGCTGACGAAACACTCGCAAACAGCCAATCGCAGAATCGTCTGTGCATGACGCTACAGACATATAGTTTAGCCTGTATTTCGGCCGAATTAAGCTATTTCGCCTTTGAGTTTAGCTTTTGGCAATTGAAGTAACTCAGCCGTCGAACGCTTCTCGACCAGCTCTTTTGTGATGTGGCAGACCTTGATATCGGAGCGCGACGGCACTTCGTACATGATGTCGAGCATGATTTCTTCCACAATCGATCGCAGAGCTCGAGCACCGGTCTTGCGCTTCAAAGCCTCTTCAGCGATACCGGCAATGGCCTGCTCATCGAAGCGAAGCTCTACTCCGTCGAGTGCGAGCAGTTGCTGATACTGCTTGATGATGGCGTTCTTAGGCTCGACCAGAATGCGCACCAGCGCTTCCACATCGAGAGATTCAAGCACAGCCACAACCGGCATACGTCCGACAAATTCCGGAATCAATCCAAACTTGAGCAGGTCGTCTGGAGCAGTATCTTTCAAGATTTTGCTCGCTTTCAACTCCCGTTCCCAGGCTGTTGACGGTGTATCGGCACCAAATCCGATATTGCGGTTGGAAGAGGTTCTCTGTTCGACAATCTTGTCGAGACCGACGAATGCTCCACCACAAATGAAAAGGATGTTGGCTGTGTTGATTTGAATGAACTCTTGATGCGGATGCTTACGACCGCCTTGCGGAGGCACGTTTGCAAGAGTTCCTTCAATCATCTTGAGCAGTGCTTGTTGCACGCCTTCGCCGCTGACATCACGGGTGATACTAGTATTTTCAGACTTGCGGGAAATCTTGTCGATTTCGTCGATATATATGATGCCGCGCTCAGCCTTCTTGACGTCATAGTCTGCGGCTTGATAAAGGCGCAGGAGGATGTTTTCAACGTCTTCACCAACGTATCCGGCTTCTGTCAATGTCGTCGCGTCAGCCACTGCAAACGGCACGTCGAGCAATTTAGCCAGAGTCTGAGCAAGCAGAGTCTTGCCGCAGCCGGTCGGTCCAATCAGTAGAATGTTGGACTTCTGGATTTCAACTTGATCAGACAGTTCGCTGTTGTGGCTGATTCGCTTGTAGTGGTTGTAGACAGCTACAGAAAGAATCTTCTTGGCTGATGTCTGACCGATGATGTGTTGATCCAGAAATGACTTGATCTCTTGCGGCTTAGGAATATCGACCAGCTGCGGCAACGCTGTTTCAGTCGGGCTCGCAGCTGGACTTCCTTCAAAGAGCTCCTCGTCGAGGATCTCATTGCATAGGTCGACACACTCGTCGCATATGTAAACACCGGGCCCGGCAATCAGCTTCTTTACTTGGTCCTGACTCTTTCCGCAGAAGGAGCACTTAAGTCGATTATCCGGTTGCTTTGGCATGTTGTTTCCCTATCTCTATGGAATCATTCTGACAGAAGATTGTCAGATGCACGAGTTCACAAGTGAGCTGACTTTCTAAACCGCCGCCAGGTTGGGCTGAGCGTCCAATCTGACAATCACTTCGTCGACGAGACCATATTCTTTGGCTTCTTCGGCTGTCATGATGTTGTCGCGGTCAGTGTCCTTCTCGATTTGCTTGACGGATTGACCGGTGTGTTGTGCCATCAATTCATTTAGTTGTCTCTTAATTCGCAAGATCTCTCTGGCTTGAATTTCGATATCAGTTGCCTGTCCTTGTGCACCGCCCAGTGGTTGGTGAATGAGAATTCTTGAATGTGGAAGCGCAAGGCGTTTGCCTTTCTTACCAGCTGACAACAAGAATGCTCCCATGCTGGCCGCTTGCCCCAAACAGATTGTAGAAACATCAGATCTGATGTGCTGGATAGTGTCATAGATAGCTAATCCAGCAGTGACCGAGCCGCCTGGTGAATTAATGTAGAGACGAATATCTTTTTCTGGATCTTCGCCTTCGAGCAGCAACAGCTGAGCCACGATCAAGTTTGCAACTGTGTCGTCTACAGGAGTTCCTAAAAATACGATTCTTTCTCTGAGCAATCTCGAGAAGATATCGAAAGCTCTTTCGCCACGAGCGGTCGTCTCAATAACAGTCGGCGGATAATACATATTTGGAGACGCATAAGGCGTTATGCTCCAGATATCGAAAAGCTGACTTCTTGTTGGTGGGCACTGACGATCTAATGACATAGTCTTCCTTCCTGCTTTCCTTCTTGTATTACCTAACTAAACTTAGCACTAATTTTCAGCGTTTTACGAGCATTTGTGTAAGTTGCCATCAAGTTGCCGACTTTCGATGAAATTCACGCGTCTGGATATTATCTTACTCAAATACTGATAGCGCAGATTAAATCGAGCCGATCAACTCTTTTGAGCTGTTTTTTCGGAAGCTTTTTTACTGCTCTTCTTCGACTCGCCCTGTTCATGCTCACAAGCTTCGCCTTCTTTGTGATGGTGATGCTCGTGATCGTGTTCGTGTTCGGGTTCAGCCACAAATTGAATCTTGGCGCTGCCGACCAGGAATTGCACAACCTTGTTTGTCAGCACTTCTTCCATGACCTGGCGACGCAGTTCTTCATTGCGAGCCACTTGCTCGGCCTGCAAATCGTAGCGAGCCACAATTTCTGCAAGATAAGGAGCAATTTCGTCGTCGTCGACGCTCATTTTTTCAGCTCGAACAACAGCACCTAGAACGAGGCTGGTCAGCACTCTCTGGCGTGCTTCTTCCAACTTGTTTGCACGTACTTGTTCGAAATCAGGAGATTGCTGGAATTCTTCCCAGTTCTGATTATTCTGCTCGAGATAACGCTTTACTTGTTGCAACAGCAAGTCACGCTCACGTTCTACCATCGTCTCAGGAATGTCGACGGTGGCGGCATTGACTACAGCTTCAACAACGGCGCGCTGCGATCGCATTTCATTTTCCTGACGAACTTCTTCGCCAAGGCGCTCCTGCAGTGCATCTTTGAGAGCCTGCAAAGACGGCTGTCCGATTGAAACGGCCAGTTCGTCGTTCAATTCGGGAGTAACACGCTCACGAAGCTCTTTCAAATCAACTTTGAAATTAGCGTCTTGATTGGCTAATTCCTTGTTGCGATATTCTTCCGGGAATTTGACGTTAACTTCGAATTGCTGTCCTGGTTCTTTACCGATCAACTGATCGCAGAAACCTTCGATGAAAGTGCCTTCTTTGACTTCGAGAACCAGTCCCTCAGCCTTTCCACCCTCGACAAGCTTACCGTCGACATAGCACTCGAAATCGAGTAGAACGGTATCGCCCTTGGCCACAGGTCTCGCCGGCGCAGCTTTCAAGCTGGCTTTCGATTCAGCGATGCTGGCCAGGGCTCTGTCCATTGCATCCGCAGGAAGCGTTGCTTCCGGCACGTCGACTGAAACGCCTGTGTATGAGCCGAGAGTGACTTCCGGTCTAACTTCGAAATTAGCGTTCAGCTTCAGTGGTGAACCGAGTTCGAACTCGCATGAATCGATCTGCGGTTCTGTAATCACATCGAGACTTTCGTCCATAATGGCGCGGCTGAGCAACTCCGGCACTAGCTTTTCGAGAGCCTCGCGCTTGATGTATTCGACACCAAGTGTTTTTTCGATGATATTTCTAGGAGCTTTTCCTCGTCGGAATCCAGGAATATTTACCTGGTGGCTGAGACTGCGACAAGCCATTTCGTAGGCCTTGAGCGCTTTTTCTGATTCCAATTCCAAGCCCATGCGGACGAGGTTTTTGCCTTCCCTGTCAAGGGTGACCTTCATGTGATTTTTCCCTGTTTGAATGCATTAGACATCAGTTCAAGACGACCAATGTCCTGCTGAGACCGCGAACAGCCGCTGATTTTATCACGTCACAGGCGATCAGGCGGTCACTTAGGCGCCTTCTGAGCATGCATATTTACTTTTTTAGATGTTGAACTACTCAGTCGGTGCCTGACTGGATGGAGCCGGCGCTTGAGTAGATGGAACGGTCTCTGGCGAAGATGGAACGGGCGCCTGGGTCGACTGAACCGGCGCAGCCGTGCCGGTATTAACTCGTGTCTGGCTTGTTTGAGGACCAACCAGGATGTTCTGCCCGCCTGCATTTGAGACTTCAAGAGCGACCAGAAGAGCGAAATTGATAGTGAGAAAAATGCCCAGGAATGTTGCTCCCATCAACAGCTGCCAGGTCAATAGAGCCTGACGGGGACTGAGAGTGTTCAATATCCCGAATCTGTTGGCAACATAGAAAAGCAGCATTACGCCAACCAGCGCATCGCAAGCCAAAACGAGCGGCACTCGATGGGGAGCCAGTTGCGGCACGATCAACGAAACGACCGTGAAGATTGCACCGATAAGCAACGAGATACTGGTGGCACGGTCGCTGTCGCGAACGCGCACGTCATCATCTTTCGAGAGACTGTTGATATAGCGCAGAGCCGCCAGACTGCTGTACCAGCGCGAACGGCGTTGCACGATGCCGCCACCCGGATTGGCGTAGACGGGATTTCCGGCACCGGAAGTGTCTTTCTTATCCAGATCCGAAGAGGCAATCGTATTAGATTTCTGACTGTTTTCAGGAGCTGAACCGGCACCAACCACAAGCTCGGGGGCGTCTGAAGCGTCTTTTGCAGGCTTAGCTTTCTTGTCAGCTTCAGTCATCAAAATCGCCTCATCGCAAACTGCCAATCAGAGACGCACGACGACATCTCACAAGCCCTAATATAGCAGGGCTGCCTGACAGGCGGTCGCAAGACGTGCAATTTAGATTAAAAATGGAGCGGAAGACGAGGCTCGAACTCGCGACATTCTCCTTGGCAAGGAGACATTCTACCACTGAATTACTTCCGCACTCCGCGATAGAAACTCATTATACAGCGTGACGATGCGATGGCAACTTTTCTACATTCTCAGTTAACGATTGCTGCAAAAAGTTTTCCAAACAAACAAAGTCGATCAATTGTTGAGTCTCAGCGGCTCGCCACCGGGCGACTGGACAGGCGTTTTTCCACATCGGCAAGGATGCGCACTACTTGATAGGCGTTATTGGCATCAGTGCGTGGTCTCTTACCTGTAGTTATGCATTGCAGGAAGTGTTCGCATTCCAGTCGCAAAGGCTCGTATGAAGAGTACGATGGATACTCGATAATCATCCGGCCGTCTTTGGTCTGACTGTACAAACTGATCTTATTTTTGGTCTGAGTGTCATTGAGAACGGCAGTTTTCAAAGTGCCGTTAATTGTCAGCCGCACAAGCTTCTGGGGATCAATCCAGCTGTTTCGAATTTGCCCCTGGATGACTTTGCCATTGACTGGAAAATTCAAATCGAGATATGCAACGTCGACAAGCCCGTCGCCAAGCGTATCCCAACCACCGACCCGACTGACATCAGGCGCCTCACAATCAAGCAGATAACTCATCATGGAAATGTCGTGGGGAGCGAGATCCCACAAGACGCTCCAGTGTTGCCGATTGAGGTTGTAATTCATGCGGTCTGATTTGATGAAACGCAAATCGCCCAGTTCTCCTGAGGCAATCATCTCTTTCAGACAGTTGACGGCGGGATGATACAGCAAGAGGTGCCCAACCATGAGCACGAGATTCTCTCTTGTCGCAATCTCGTCGAGTTCTTCCGCTTCGCGAACGTCTCTTGCCAGTGGTTTTTCCACATAGACGTGCTTGCCGGCGAGCAGTGACTTTTTGGCAAGCTCGAAGTGAGTATCACTGGGAGTGGCGATGACGACGGCACTGACACCGGGGTGCTGCAGAACGCTTTCAAAGCTGTCAGTAAGTTCGACTTCGATGGGGCGGTTTTCGGACACGACTTTGTTCCGCGCTGCCGGACTGGCATCGCAAGCGATCGCTAAGGCACCTAACTGAGCAAAGTTGCGAACCAGGTTTTGTCCCCAAGCTCCACAACCAACGACTGCTACCTTCGGTGACTCCAACCCTATCCCCTATTTTTTCTTGTTAACCGCTTCGCTGAATTCCTTTCCTACTCTAAATCCAGGAACGCGCTTGGCGGGAATATGTAATGGTTCATTTGTCTTTGGATTACGTCCAGTGCGGGCTTTGCGCTGGCGTGCTTCAAAGGTGCCGAAGCCGACGAGAGTAACTTTCTCGCCAGTTGACACGTGCTTGATGATTGTTTCCATCATCTTATTGATGACCTGCTCGGCATCTTTTTTGGTAGTGCCGGCTTCTTTTGCGACTACGTCAACCAGTTCAGCTTTATTCAAGTCTTTCCACTCCTCAATCACCCTGACGAACTGACCGTGATTCCTGGGACGCCTGAACAGAACTCCACAGTTGCATCGCTTAAGATCTGGATGGATCGCTTTTGACAAGCTGACCTGAGATTGGTCTTAATGCCACCATCATCTGAAAGCGTTGTGCAGCTTGTGTAAAAGCCACATAGTGCCTACAACCTTGAAGCAATGCTAGCATATCCTCGCGGACTCACAAGCTCTTGATGCCGCTAGTGTTTAGAGAAATTACTAATGCTTGCGTCCCGCCAATCAACCGTTTCATCAAATCACAGAGATGCCTGGGTGGAAATTGATCTGGAAAAGATCGAGCAAAATGCCCGCACCATCAAGTCCTGGTTCACACGCCCCGACACGGGGCTGATGGCGGTTGTGAAGAGTGACGGATACGGTCACGGAGCCGTGGGCGTGGCGGCAGCGGCTGTGGGGGCTGGGGCGTCGCGCCTGGGCGTGGCGACGGTCGATGAGGGCATCGAACTGAGAACATCCGATCGTGTAACGCCGATCCTCATTCTCGGCCCGGTCCCAACAGGCGCGGTTCAAACAGCCGTAGAACACAATCTGGATTTAACCATAACCAGCCAGGCTGATTTGAATGCGGCTAAGGCGCTAGCCAGGCAAGTTAAGTTGGCCAATCAAATTAATAGGAACATCAAACTACACTTGAAAGTTGACACGGGCATGCACCGCCTTGGGGCAGCTCCTGACGACGTCGAAACCTTAGTGCAGCAGATTATCTCAGACCCCCAACTGGAGTTGATAAGCATTTTCAGCCATCTGGCCAAAGCAGATCAGCTGCCGTTCACAGAAAAACAAGATCAGTGCTTTCGAGCCGTATTGAAGAGACTGTCAGCCAAATTTCCCGGACTGCTCAAGGCTGACGGAGGTAAAGTGCTGGCTCACATCGCTTCTGGTGACGCGGCCAGACATAATCCTTTCACACAACATGATCTGGTGCGAGCCGGGCTCAACTTGTACGGGTTGGAAGCGCGCACCGTATCTGATGTCGTGAAACCGGCACTTTCAATAAGAGCCAAGATCAACTCGCTTCGTGAAATCGAAGCAGGAGAAACGGTTGGCTACAATATGACCTGGACAGCCCAGTCGAAGTCTCGCATCGCATCGGTGCCACTGGGGTACGCAGACGGAATCGACAGAGGACTGTCGAATCGCATGGAAGCACTGCTTCACGGCAAAAGAGTAAAACAGGTCGGATTGATCAGCATGGACCAAATGTTGTTTGATGTTACAGCAGTGCCGGAATCTGCGCTGGGCGACACTCTGACCTTGATTGGCACAGATCAAGACCTGTCCATTCAGCTGGCAGACTGGGCCAACATGCTCGATACGATTACATATGAGTTAGCATGTAGAATGCGTTTGAGATTGCCGCGGATTTATATGCACGGTTCAGTCGTGCAAACTTGATGGAGACACTTTGCGTAAGATCGGGCTTTTCTGCGGAACCTTCAACCCCATTCATTCCGGACATTTGCTGATTGCAGAGTGTGCACGCGATCAGTTCAACCTCGATCGCGTCTTTTTCATCACCAGCCCAAGCCCTCCCCACAGACAAGATCAGAGCTTGCTCGACGCGAGCGCCCGACACGATATGGTATCGGTTGCGGTGGCAGACAATCCTTACTTCGAAGCTTCCAGCGTGGAATTAGAACGCGATGGTCTGTCATACACTATCGATACCGTCGAACACTTTCAAAAACTTTATCCTAAAACGAAGATCTCGCTCGTAATCGGCGGCGACAACGTCAAATATCTAAAAGATTGGCACCGAGCCCAGGATCTTTTTAAACAATGCCATTTTTTAGTGGCACCGCGATTGATATCATTTGCACGCCAGGAGAGCAGTTCGGAAGTCTCGATGAAAACACTGGTCAAGAAAGAAACAGTTGAACTGAAGGGCATGCGCATCAGCGTCATAGACTTCCCCGGCATTGCCATTTCCGCCTCATACATTCGCGGTCGACTGGCACGCCGGCAAACGGTATTGTATATGGTGCCACCGGCCGTCAACAAAATACTTACCGACAACAAGTACTACCTGGACCCGAAATAATTAATCCCCGGACCGGCTCGGGTCAGCGCCCGGGGGTGTAGACGGCAGGCGTGACGGGTATGTGATATCCAGAACGGCTCTTTGCTTGCACATTAAATCTCGACCTCGGACAGCTTAAGCTGCCCGAATCTCGTTTGCTCACGACTCCGTCACGCCGAAGGTACACAATATTCATGACAACCCGGTAAGGTTCTCCAAGATAGTCTTTGCAGCAATATCAATCGGCGCGACTTATCTAAATTCACGGAAACACGGCATCCCGTTTACCATCCGATTCTAAAAACAAAAATAGTGACCTCACAGTCGTCAGAAGTTACCAACAAACCTGAAGCTAAGCCGCCTATCGAAGCCGCGGTTCATAAAGAGCATGATGCCGGCGAGCACGAAATCGAGCGTGAAGACCACGCCTCTGTCGAAGCAGTAAAGGCGTTCGAATCCGGTCAAACCATTCCCAAAACCCGCGGCAACGGAGAGCGGGTTTTACCCAGCGGCGACGCTCTTCTTGAACAGATCAAAAGCGTTGAAGCCGCCAAACCGGCGTCGACTGAAAACATTAAACGAACCAATGGCGATTCTGTATTCGTCGATAGAGACGCACGAGGCACTGTCGTGCGCATCGCCGAAACTGACGGCAGCGAATGGAAGCGCAGCCCTGACGGCAAATCTTTCGTTCTGGGCGGCTCGAACGAAAAAATCCCGGTCAAAGACATCAAAATCGGCGAGGACGGCAGCTACACCCTGGTGATGCCCAACGGCGACCAGCTCAGGCGTAACCCAGACCGCAGTGTAAGCTCGCTAGATGCCCAGGGGCACGAGCGTTCTCGCCAGAACAACGATGGCTCGAGAGTCAACTTCGACCACAACCACCGTGTCGTCTTGACGGTCGACGCCAGCGGCGCTCAGAGAGGTTACGGCTACGACAAAGATGGACGACTGGCAGCACTGGTCGAGCCGAACGGTTCGGTCTGGCGCAGCACCGACGGCAGAAACTGGCAACAAGAAGGGTCAAACCAACAACGCGCTGGAGAGATAACGGTTAATCCGGATGGCTCGCAGACAGTAAAAAACTCCCGCGGAGAAACCACAACGTTCCAGATAAACGGCGCCACTGTGTCGCGCGATAACCAGGGACGCGTTGCCGCAATCAAAGATGCCGAGGGAATTGAGCGACTCTTTGCTTATGACGCCCAGGGCAAACTCTCAGGCGTGAAAGAATCGAACGGCTCAATATGGGCAAGCAAAGACGGCGGAAAAACCTGGCAACACAATGGTCAGGAGTCAATAAAAGCAGAGTTAAGCGTTGATGCTAATGGAAATTTGCATCAGAAAACAGAAGACGGCAGAGAAGTCGTTAAGCGCACTGACGGTTGGACAGAAAGCAAAGATGGCAACCAGACGCGACTGGAGAGAGTTAACGCCGACGGCTCCAGGGTAGTAAAAAATTCCCAGGATCAAGTCGTCGAAATTAAAGACCTGACCGGCAAATCACGGCAGTTCGAATACAACGAACAAGGACAAATAGTCAAAGTCAGCGACGCGTCAGGCGTAAGAACAGCCAGTGACGGAGTTACATGGATCAATGCCGACGGCAAACCGGCATTCAAAGGTCGAGTCGACGTCAATCAGGACGGACTGTACAGAGAAGTCAGAGAAGACGGCAGCAAGTCCATCTATAAGCCGGACGGCTCAGTATTGAGCGTCGACACCAGTAACCGCATCTCGAAAGTGGAACAACCAGGCGGCGCCTGGCGAGCCTTCGAGTATAACAGCGCCAATCAAGTAGCGCGCATTACCGACAGCACTGGCAACAGCCTCAGCACCACTGATGGTTCCACATGGACGAGAGAGGGTGGCGGCGAGAAGCTCAGAATGAACGTCAATGTGCGACTGGATGGCACCTACGAAGAAGTTCGCGCCAACGGCGAGCGGATGATCAGCACAACTGACGGGCGCACCCTCACCTTCGACAAGCAGCAAAAGATTCAACTTGCTCAAGCTGCCGACGGCTCGCAGATGCGCTATCAATACGACGAAAGCGGCAGAGCAAAAGGCTTTGAGCTAACCAACAAAGACGGCAGCAAAGTCAGTTTCGATGCGGAAGGGCACGTCACACGCACACAAAGCAAAAACAATGAAGTACGTGACTACAAATATGCAAACGGCAAATTATCCGAAATCAAAGACACGGACGGCAAAGTCTGGACGAGCACAGACAGTGAAAACTGGACCTCAAGTAGCGGTGAAAAGAGCAAAGGCGCCAGATGGGTCTCAAACGACGGGCAGTACAACTACGCTGAAAATAACGGCATCGTCACAAAGCAGCTTGACGGCAATACGCTCTACCGAGAGCAATCTGGCGCCACAAGGCTGGAGAACAAATCTGGTCAGGTTATTGAAACGACCGATACGAAAGGAGTGAAAAGAACATACGAACGCAACGGGCAGGGCGACATCACAAGATTCACCGAAGGAGCGGACACCTGGGTAAAGACAGACCAGGACGGCTGGCGCAACACCAGGGATGGTGCCACATGGCAGGGTAAACTGGGTGTCGAGAAAGACGGAACTTACTATCAAGAAGACAAAGACGGCAACAAACAATGGCGAAAACCAGACGGTTCGCGCCAGAACGTCATCTATAAGAGCATGGAAGTAGCCGCTGACGCCATCGAATACGCCATGAACGGCGGACTGACCGGCTGGGGATGCGACAGAGCGACAATCAACGCAACGCTCGAAAATAAAACAGAAGCAGAAAGAAAACAAATAACCGAGATCTGGGAGAAAAAATACGGCACCAAGTACGGACAGACGCTGGAAGCGGCCTTCAAAGGCGAGATGAGCGGCTCAGATCTGGACAAAGCCATGGCGCTTCTGAAGCGCCCAGACGGCGCCGACAATGCCGGCACAATCCGCGTAGCGCTGACTGAGAGTGGCGAGTGGATGGGGCGCTCCAGAGGTGAACTCGAGAAGGTGGTTCGCAATACCCTCGAAACGATGAGTGCCGCAGACGTCGCCAAAACGGATCAGGAATACAGACGCCGCTACGGAACATCTCTGGCTGATGCTATCCAGAACGATGCCAATCTGTCAGCCGACACAAAAGCGGCTGCGGCTCTCTACATGAAGGGTTACGACAACAGAAAACCCGAGGAAACACTGGACCTTGCCAAAAAAGCAGCATCAGCCGGCAACGTAGATATGTTCGCAGAAGCGATGCGCCGGGCGCCCAAGGAAGTGCGCGACTACTTCGCCTCGCCCGAAGGTCAAAAGTTGATGTCGGACAACTTCGAGGGTCACTGGTATCACGCCCTCTCCCTCGGATTGACTGGCAACGTAAGCGACACCGATTACCGGCATGTTAAGGACTATGCTGAGTTTGGAAAACTCTCAGTCAGCACACAGACTACAGACAATACAAGTTGGCTCGGCGATAACGAAAAGGCTATCGAGCACTCACTTTCCACCATGAGTGACGCCGAACGCAAGTCGTACATGCTGGGGCGGCAAATTGCCAACAATGAAACAGTTGATTCGTCGATCACAGCCGAGCAGCGACAGAGGGCGCAAGATTACTATACGAAGACCAGTGCAGCATTGAAGGCCGCGGCAGGGCAATGGTATTCAGGCGATTCGCAAACCAACGAATTCGCCAAATGGGAAGACATGATCGCCCAGAAGAATGGTGGGCTCGTAACTCGGCTGGCTGATCACCGTGGCACCATATACGATTCTTCCATGCAAGATGTGATCGCCACCGTCGAGAACATGTCCAAAGACGACTGGGAAAAATTGCATGGCGATCCCAAGCAGCGCGAGCGCATAGAAACAGTGCTCAAGACTTATCTTTCAGACGACGAACTGAAACGCACCATGAACGTTGTCGATGCAAAAATGAGAGCCGGCTCTTTCGAGGCTAGTCAACAAAATCGCAGACCGGTGCTCGACGCCATTGAAGATAACCGTCGCTGGTACAACAATGATGAAGCGAAAATCTACGAAGCCCTGACTAACATGACAGACAGCGAGCGCGCCCTCTACAGAAAGGGCAGCGAGGCCGGCAGCACTGATGAAACGGCGAAAGCTTTCGCTCGCTCACTCGATCAAAAACTCAGAGACAGCCTCGATTCAAGCGAACTGACCGTAGCAAACGGGCTCCTGGAAAAGGTAAAACGCGGCGAAAAACCAAAGATGTCCGTCATAGACAAGATGAACGTGCAGGCATCTTACACATTCAGCGACAAAGCGCAGATAGTTCGAGACATTCAAGAAGCCTTCGACAAAGATCCCAAACTACAATCAAGAATTGCCAACCCGCAAACTGATGCAGATCGCGCCTATGCCGCTCAATTCAAAGAAGCCGCCGAAAGAGCGATGGGACACTCGAATTACAACACTTACGCCAGGCCGCTCATCGAAACCGGTCATCTACCGACGGAATTGCAGTTGGACCTCAATCGCGGCATATTCAACGATGACGAGCAGGGCGCCTATAAAGACATTCAACGAGCCAGTGCCGACGAGAAACAACGCATCCTTACCGACAAGGCTTTTCAAGATCGCGTCCTGGGATTCTTGAGTGCCGACGAAAGACAGGTTGCTCTTGCATCTATGCAGCAAGGCGAGATGAGGCCCGAAGACAAACTTCGCTCTTATCAGCTCGGGCTGGGCACCAGCGAAGACGAGATCAAACAAACTCTGTCAGAGCTGAACGACCGTTCGCAACTGAAAAAAGACGGCAAGTCTGAAGACGAGATCGATGCCATTATTCAGCAGCGACTGCAACGTGTTCGCGATGAATATGCTCGCAAGTACGGGGCAGACCTTTCGGCTGATCTCGTCTCGGAGCTGGGCGGCAAAGATCAGCGCGAAGCACTGCGGGCGGTGAACGGGCGTGACTCCCGCTCCGAATATCTTTACGCACTGAACGAAGCCGCGACGACGCGATCGGGATGGGGCAGCGGATTCGTCGACAGAGCCTGGGATGGCACTGGCTACCAGCTCGATAACGAAATCAATCAACTGGCCGCTGCGACGGTGCAAGACCCGGCAAAAATGCGCGAATACGTTGAAAATGTCTACAAGATGGTCGACATGCATTCCTCATCGAAAGAAGCTCTTGCCGATGCAATTGTCGACACGACAGTGGCAGCTGTTGCTGTGGGCGGAGCATTTGTTTCGGGTGGACTGAGCCTGTCACTGCTTGCCTACACCGGCGCCGGCGCGGCAATATTTAAAGTGGGATTGAAAGCTGGCATCATGGGCGGTGACTATGATGCAATGAGCAGCCAACTGGCAGTGGATGCAGGCACTGGTTTTGCAGACGGTTTTACAGCCTTCCTGGGTGCCGGAGTGGGCAAATCTGCGGCTGAGAAGGTGCTGGCTCAAGCAGGCAAGAACATGTTGAGAGAAGGCTCGGAAACAGCTCTTAAAGAAGGGGCCGAGGCGCTCGTCAAACAAGGACTCAAAGACGGAGCAAAAGTTAGTGACGAGGCAATTCTGGCACTGGCCAGACAGGTAGCGAAGGACGGAGATCAACAAGCCGTCGCTGCGCTGTTAAAGAAAAGCATCGGCGACGCTATGGAAGAGCAAAGCCGTTCGGTTCTGAAACAACTGGTAATGAGCACTCCGCAAAATGCTCTGGCTGGATTTGCCGGCGCGACAGGTTCCGGCAGCATTCGTGCCGCGAACGACGCCAGAGATTTCGGCGAATTTGTAAGAATGACAGCCACATCAGCGGCGTTTGGAACGTTCGGCGGCACAGTCGGTCCATTCGTCCTTGTCCCTGGTGCGATGGCCGCAGGCAAAGCCTGGAACGGTCTGCGCAATGCCATGACACATGAAGCAACTGCAGTCGACGCCGTGGCAGCCCGCGCTGCCAACGCCGCCGAGAGAAAAGTGCCGGCAGAGATGACGCCGCAGGCACATTCGCCAGCCGAAAGTGGCGCCGTCACTGCTCCGGCCCATGCCACCGACACGCCTCCTCGGGCTGACCTGGCAGGCAACACCGAGACACACCCGCGCACCGATAGTGCTCCTGAAACCTACGTCCGAACGAGCAGCGATAAGCCCGTCCCGACCAACGAAACAACGGAACCTTACAGGGTCATGGAATACAAACCACAATCTGGTAAACCAGATGTGGTGGCAAAACCAGAAGCCGTTGCTCAGTCAAATGCTTATAAAGACTCGGGCGAAATTCGTGGCAAGTTAGAAGACGGATTCCAGGTTGTCGGCGGCGAAACACGCATCGGCAGCGATGGCAACTTCCACGATCCGAATCGCCCCGCTATAGTGCTTGATCGCTCGCAAGACCAGGTGTTGCGAGACACTATTGCCGAAGCCCACGCACGTTTCGACAGATACAAAAACGATCCGCAAAAACTGGCTGAAGAACTGGCGGCGTATTCAAAAGAAAAAATGCAGCCTGCCGATTGGACCAACAAACAAGTCGACGACGCAGATGCGATGTTCCGCAGCCAGAATGGCAACAAGAGAATTCTACTGGGAGACTACATCGAGAGAGCCAGACTGGGTGAAGGAGCAGGAGCCTGCCAGCCCCAGACACTGCTCATGAAAGTGCTCGGCGATGATTTCGGGCTTTACATATCGATGAGCAAAGGCTACCTGGGTAAAGTGCCACCAGGAGGAATACCACCGGGTTACTCACCAAACCACGCCTTCACCGAACTCCATTTAAAAGACCAAAGCTTAGTATTCGACCCTCGCAACAACATCACCGGCACCTCGATCGACCGCTTACCACACCTCACACCAGCAAGAGATTTCAGAGTCGGCGATGCAGTAACACCAGAAGCATTCCAGATCAAACCGGGCGACACTGTTGCCCACGACTCGACACAGTGGAGAATTTCAGACGAGGCGCCCACAAATCAGGGCGACCTGGTTCTGCGTCGCGATGGACAGGTTTCGCTCACAGCCAGGGAAATAGCCGCCACCAATCCGAACCAGCCCATCAAAATCGGCAGCGAACTCGAGATCAACGTCAACGGCAAGAGAGAAGGTGGCTGGATTGTCCAGGGCACCAATGGCGATGGCACAGTGCGTCTCAGCAAAGCTGATGCCGTCAAAATCGAAGTCTCTCCGGCACAGTTGGCTGTCGAAAATGCTCAGATCGCACGAGCGCTCGGGCGAGATAACCAGGTGCTGGGCGCTGTCAACGACCTGAAGCTCGTCAATCGAGAGCTCACACAGATTCAGAACAACCTGAGCCGCTCACGATTGACTCCGCGAGAAAAGGGAGAAATATTCGACGCCATAAAGGCCCACCTGCAAACAGCAGAGGCAAAAGAATTGCCGGCTCTTGCGCACCAACTGGCCAGTCTCGACATGGGAAGCCGCGGTCCAGCGATCAAAGAGTTGCTCAACTTATCTGCAAAATATCCGGAAATCGATCTCAAGTTCGCACTTAGAGGCGACATCGATGTTCACGATTTGCAAGCCTACACGAAGCTCGCCAGAGCCCATGAGCAGCTGCAGGATGTTCCTGCAGCAGTGCGAGATCGCGTCGAGTCGGCGCTCAGAGATCGCTTCGAAATTTACAGCCGCGTTTCTCAGCCGCGAGCAATTGAGGGTCTGCGCAGGCAGTCAGAAAATATCGCTGATGCTTTAGACGGCTTCAGTCGCAACAAGACAATAGATCCAAAAATTGCTCAAAACGTCGCCGAACTGCTCGACATGGGCGCAGACAGACCAATTCGCATCGGCTTCAAACAGATCATGGACCCGGCTGCTGATGCCGGTGCTGTAAAAATGTACACGGAACTGACTCGCCAGGGTCTGAACATCGACATTCCAGCGAGCGCAGCGGGCGGTCATGTTCAAGAATTCAACGCATTCACAAGATTGCGCGACCTGGCCGGCGAAGGAAAGCTTGGAGACAGTTGGGTATTCGTTCCTTCCGCTAATGCATCTGCGGCTGATACTGCCAACATCGACGGTGCCTTCCTGAACATGAAAACCAAGCAGTGGGTGCCGGTTGACATTGCCCTCGACGCCTCGACTGTCGCCAAAAAGGTAGGCGAAGGCAAAGGCGATTGGGCCTTCGCGCTGCGAGACCCTCACACACGCAGGTTGATGACTGGTGATGACCTGGCCCTGGCGGCGAGAGAATTCATTGCTGACCGCACAGTTCCACACTTGAGCATTGAAAAATTACAACCACCATATGGCACAGGCAACTTGCCGTTCCCAGAATTCCGGCGCATCCTCACTGCCGTAGAAGGAGACGCCAACGGCAGGGTTGGTACAACCGCACGACAGATGGAAGCAATCAGAAATTTCGTAAACCATAACCGCAATCAGATCAGCGAGCCGGAACGTTCTTTCTACGAACATATGGAGCATCAACTCTCGGTATCGATGAAGCCGCGCAAACTGGAAACCGAGCTGGCCGGAGATCTGATTCCAAACATCGGCAACGCTGTAGATGTGAGACTTTACCCTAACAACAATGCGCCCCTGAAACCTTTGCACCCTCGCCTCGACTACGATACGTCCGTTGATCCCAGAGGCGTCAGATACATCGAGTTCCCCAGAACAAACCCAACCAGTTCAAAAGACATCAAAGCAATCAGAGTCTACGAAGACGGAAACGTTGTTGGTATCGATGTCGGCGGACACAACTTGAAGATGAGTTCGCTTAAAAACACAATGGAACGAGCCGCACTGCACACCCAACAATCGGAGCCAGGCGTACTCAGAAAAGTTGTCAAAACCACACCGGCACAATTCGACTTCAACGGAAAGACAGCAGAGCAAATTCTGCATGACTACCCTGCTATACAAATGCTTGGAGATGCAGTCGAAAACCCAGCCGCGCTCAAACAAGCTGCTTCCAACAACGCGGCTCTCGACAAAGTCAGAAAAGCAGTCAACGCCGATACAAAACTGCCGGTCATGCCGGACAGCGAAAAGTTGGATCTAGCAAAAGCCGTTCTAGAGGCGCGAAATGCCCTCAACAATCAGAAATTGGCACCATCTGAGGTGCTGGCGCTCGATCAAGTAAAGAAAGCTTTGCCGAACACCGCCACCTGGCAAGAGGCAATGGAGGCGCGAGCAGCTCTCGACAGACTGCAATTGCCGCTTTCCGATGCCAACAAAGCACTTACTGCCGCTCGCATACAAAAAGCTTCCGAAAATAAAGTGAGCAACGATGCTGTAAAAACCATTCTGGAATATATGGAATTAGATGGGTCCGATCTCTCTGACAAAAATCTTCTCGAATTCATCGGCAAGCGTTATACAAATGTAAAGCCAGCCGACGTCGAAAAGGACATCGTCGATGTTCTCGAGTTCTATAAGCAAGCCAAACAAGTAAAGAACTATTCACCAGAGACGCTTAACACCAGATATGCGAAAATGCTCCAGTTACTCGAATACAACTGGCCAGTGAGCATGGCTGTAGCAGAGGCGCTCAAGTGACGGAAGCCCCAATATTCGAACTGGTTTCAAATTACGATTTTGTCAGCGGTGCCTCGAGAATTTATCGCAAAAACGGTGTTGCGGTAATAATTCCCGATGCGCTAGCCGCCGATCTCGAGAACTGGAGAAAAGAATACGACGGCGGTAAACTGCCGACACATTTGAAAAGTGAACCTCATGACACTATATTCGGTGTGCTAAGTTTACTTCCCAACCCTGGACTTGTAAGCGAAATAATTCTGGGCAATATACAAACAGGCGAGCCGGTCGAGACTCTATTCTATGCGCCGACAGCCAGGGCCATGGAGCCGGGGCGACTTATACTGCCCGATGTGCTGCCACTCTCGGAAGTATCAAGAGCCGTAGTCGAAGGTTGGGCGAGAATGGTCTGGCTTACCTACACCGTTGAAACGCATTTCTTCCGATATGCAGCCTTTCTCGAGAATACAGAAATCAGAGAGGACTCGCCAGCCACCTATGATTTTGAATACTTTGCACTGTATACGGTGCGAGACTTTTTCCTCGCCGACGAGAAAGAATTCAAGCAATTCCTGTCGACATTGCCACTGCAGGCAGTGACATTGGGGAGAGCACTAAAACGAGCCTGCGATGAAGACGCCAGTCATGCAAGCAAGCACATTCACCACTGCATCGATGCAGTCGAGAGCGAAGCGCTGCCAGTGGCACAGCAAAAACTCCTCGAAATCGTAAAGACCGAGCCTGGTGAAAGTGAAGAATTTGCCGCAGCCCTTAAACTGCTCATCACTATGGCGAGCCCCGAGCAACTAGCGACACTGCCTTTATCTGACATTGACCTGTCGCATGAACCGCACCAACCCGACGATCTTTCCAAACTGGGAAAAATCACCTCTCTAGAAAGATTAAATTTGAGCCAGAGCGCTATTACGCGAGAAGGTACCGGTTTCCTGAAAGACCTCGTCAATCTCAAACAGCTTGACCTGTCCAACACCAGAATCATGAGTACCTCTCTCAACCCTTTGCGCGGAGCACCCAACCTGGAAGAGCTGGACATTTCAAACACAGCCGTCAATGATTCGATTCTCTCGATATTGCCCAAACTACCGGCGCTAAAGCGGGTCAACGTTGTCGGCACAGACCTGTCAAATGTCGATGACCTGAGAGCCGCCCTGCCGGGCTGCACGGTCACCGGCTGACGGTCCTGGGGTATATAGCTGGTGGCATGGTGACTTCCCCATTGAAAACGGATTAATGGACCAATAGACTGCCCCTATCAGCGAATTTCTTCAGCACACGGGACCATGGACCGCACTAACGTCAGCGACAATTCGGCAACACAGCCAAATGGAGCCCTGGATAAGCTCCAGAACGAAGCTGTGCCCGCAAAACCAGTGCCGGAGCAAGCCTCGAAGGGAGTTAAGGACTACATAGCTGAAGCAGTTCATTCCGCGGTCTACACGGGTATCCAGGAACCTATTAGCGGCATCAGCCAGATAGTCGACGAATTCGCCGGGACCAAACTGCAACCAAAAATGCAATTTATGAGCGCACCCGAGAAGGTTTCATTCGGTGGCGCTGACTGGCATGCACAACAGATAGGCGGCGCAGTCGGCACTTTGCTGCCATTTCTTCTAGTCCGCAAAGGTGTGCGAGGAGCCCTTGGAGCCACCGCAGAAGAAGCCGGTTTAATGTCTGCCAGGACCGCCTTCAACATGAACTTGAAAGAAGCCGCCCTGACAGGCTTCGCCTACGACGCACTGCTGCGACCATCACAACCGAGCCAGGGCGACTTGAGCCAGTTCCTCCTCGATAGAGGCACGCAAGGAGCGATTGGCGCAGGCACGTTCGCGACCATGACAGCAGCTGGTCTGGGGCTGAAACAACTGTCAGGCACCGCTGCCGTCGAACGTTCCGCACTGCTTCCTATCCTGAAAAACCCGATTGCCACGGGTGCTTTGTCCGGCATTCCCGCAGGATTGTTCAACGCAGAAGCAAATTCGCTCGCCAAAAACCACCAGTTCGCATCCACATCTGAACTGGCTCAGTCTGCCTACGGCATGACTTTGATCGGCGGTGGATTCGGATTAGCTCACTCACTCAAAGGCACTGAATCTGGTGCCAGAAATAATGTCGAAAGCAGAGATACAAGAACCGTAACCTCCGGAGACAGATTGGGCTTGAAACTTGCTGGTGGCGACAATGTCGGACCCGAGGGAGCGAAATTCTCGATTGCGCCCGAGTCGCTTCAGGTGACAGTCAAACCAACGAGCTTTACCGAGTTAGCCCAACGCATATCAGGCTACGAATCGACAACTGAACCACTTCTGGTATCAAAGCCAGGAGCCCCGTCAAAATTCGAATCGACCGCAGACTTTATGCGAGATAACGTCACCCAGGTCGATACGCCGGTGCGGGTTTACTCCCTTGAGGGACTGAGCACCAAGGTCGTCGTACCGGAGACCTATGCAAAGCAGCTTGAGGCCATCCGCCAGTTCCGCTTAGGACTGGAAGGAGCGCCGCCGGAAGGAACGCAACCTATTGAGCCAGGGCTGCTGCGCCGCGCACTGCCGGAAGATTTCATTCCACATCTCGATGCGTTGCCTAACTCCCGCCTGATTGAAAAACTCTACCTTGTCAATGAACCCAATCCGCTCGACCCTCTGCACAAGCGTGCCAGCGGCGACCCGCAGTTCGAGTCACAGGCCGCAGCACAGGACAACTCAGTAACCTTCTTCAGGAAGAATGTCGATGCATCGCTGGGTGACGAAGTCCGCCACGAATGGTCGCACATAGCTCGAGAGACCATGCCCACGGAAAGCGCGGGGTTTGACCTCAGTGCCCAGCACGAAGGTAAGACATATGTAGCCAGGCCTCGCGCCATGGCGGACAATCCGGAGTGGTGGTCGGTCAATCTGGGTGAAGAGATGCTGGCGCCACAGGCATCCAGATTCATCGAACTGACTAATAAAGCACCACTGCAGAGCGTCATGCTGGCCGAAGGACTGAAAAGAACAATGACGGAAGCACCAGAATCTGCCGCCCGCAATCAAAACGTCCTCGAAATACAAAACCGCATTCGCTACGTAGACGAGATGGTCCGACCCAAAGTCATCGAACAACTTGTGAATGATGTGCGCGAGCCGAGACAGTCCGGCGCCGATACATCTGCCGCTAAGCTCCTGATGAGACTGGGAGAAGGTCAGCGCCTGAACGACATTCCATCGGTAAAAACCCTCGATTTATCGAGAGAGCCGATCAACAATGATAATTTGAATCAACTGGCAAACAACCGCAATCTAGAAAACCTCGATTTGAGTTCGACCCAGGTAGGCGGCTACAGCGGTGGTTTCACAGTACTGGAAACCATGCCGCTCAAGAGACTCGGCTTAGCCGGCACACAAACTACCGGGTCAATGCTGCGCCCACTGGAACGCATTAAAACTCTCGAAAGTTTGGATCTAAGTGGCACCAATGTCGGTGACAATGGATTGTCGAGCTTGAGCAGAATGCGCAATCTCAAACAGCTTGACTTGCGCGGCACCGAAGTCTCCAATGAAGGACTGCAATGGCTGCAAGAGCAACTACCGCAGACAGAGATCAAGCACTAGGTAACCAATGTTGACACATAAGACATACGAAGGCATTCCGGCTGACTTTACGCTGGAAAAAGCAGCTGAATGGATACGTCCGCGACTTTCTGAAAAACGTTTTTCACACGTCAAAGGCGTTGCTAAGGTGGCCCGGGAACTAGCTGCAGAAGCTGAATGCGATGTATTCCTGGCTGAACTGGCAGGCTGGCTGCACGATTGCTGCAAAGAAACAAAAGACCGTGACCTCGTCATTGAGGCTTTGCAATTCGGCTTGCAACTCACACCGTTAGACAGAGTAAGCGGCAGTCTATGGCATGGACCGGTCGGAGCGGAAACGATCAAGCGCGATTTAGAGATCACGAATGAAGCACTTCTCGATGCAATTCGCGAGCACACTCTGGGCGCCGTCGGCATGTCGGAGTTGTCGAAAGTCGTCTTTCTGGCAGATTGCCTTGAGGCAAGCCGACCGGCAGACTACACGGATCCGATCTGGCAGGCGTTACGCGGCGGTGATGCCAAAAAGACCGGCAAAAAATCAAAAAAACGTCAGGAACTGGACCTGGATATGGCCATGCTGGTTGCTTGCGACCTCGGTCTGGCCCAGCTGATCGAATCTAGACGCGTTATTCATCCCAAAACTGTTGAAGTGCGAAATTATTACCTGGATTTGATTCGCAGTCGCCCGGTCGAAACGCCCTGAGCACCATGCCAAGTGCATGTTCACGACACAGTTGTTAATAGACAACAGGCAGCTCAATCACCCACCAGCGCAACTGCTGCGTGTTGTGCCATTGTCAAAGATCTGATGAATAAAATTTCGATAAAAGCCGATCAGCCCGGGTGTCAGGCGACAACAAATTCGCGTACCATAGCTGACCATGAGCACCCAACAAATATATCAGTTGGCAACCGAAGAGCGGAAGCAGCAGAATCGGTTGCGCGAATTGAGATCGCTTGCCACTACTGGCGGTGCAAAAATTCTTCTCGAAGACGGGCGCGAACTAATTAACTTCGCATCGAATGATTATCTGGGTTTGACCCAACATCCTCAACTGAAAAAGCGCGCCATCGAATACACCGAAAAGTATGGTGCTGGGTTAGGCTCTTCCCGGCTGGTCTCCGGCAATCTCGATTTATATGAACGAATCGAGCGAAAGCTGGCGAATTTCAAAGGCACCGAAGCAGCCTTATTGCTGGCCAGCGGATATCAGACCAACTCGACAGTTCTGGCGGCTCTCGGGCGCAAGCAGACGCTGATTGCAAGCGACCACGAAAATCACAACAGCATCATGCTCGGTATGCAACTCAGCCAGGGGCGATGGCATCGCTATGAGCATAATGACCTGGACCATCTCGAATCACTGCTGGCCAAAGATGATGACCTGTCAAAGTGGATCGTTTCAGAATCTGTGTTCAGCATGGATGGTGACATCAGCGATATTGAGGCATTATCCCGACTTGCCACCAGATACGATGCAGCAATGTATATTGATGAAGCTCATGCGACGGGAGTGCTCGGACCACAAGGACGAGGACTCAGTTATGGCGTGGACGGCGTCACCATAGCCATGGGCACTTTCAGCAAAGCAATGGGCAGCTTCGGTGCCTACATAGCCTGTAGCCATGTGATGAAGCAGTATCTGGTCAATTTCTGCTCGGGATTGATTTACTCCACAGCGCTGCCACCATCCGTACTTGGGGCAATCGACGCATCCCTGGACGTCATAGGTGACATGGAGAGAGAACGCGCCGAATTGCTTGAAAGAAGCAGCAATTTACGACAGGCTCTGAACAGTTTAGGCTTGAGCACCGGCAAGTCGAGCACCCAAATAATTCCCATCATCACAGGCTCAGATAAAGACGCAATCAGCCTCTCACGGCATCTGGAGCAAAACGGAATACTGGCGCCTGCAATTCGCCCACCGACTGTACCGGACGGCGCAGCGAGAGTAAGACTGTCTCTGACGGCAGCTCACGAGGATGAACACATCCAACACTTGCTTGAGTGCCTGAAACGCTGGAGAACACATGGCTAGCGTAGAATTAGTTCTGTTGCACGGATGGGCCCTGGACGCTTCCTTTTGGAGCGAATGGTCCCATGTTGCAGAAGCAATCGCCCCCAACACCAGACTGACCACACTAGAACGCGGTTACTTCGGCTCAGCACAGACAGATCCTAGATTCTCTCAGTCGGCAAACACCAGAGTAATGGTCACGCATTCATTTGGTCTGCACCTGGCGCCGGAAGAATTGTTTGAGAAAGCAGACTTGCTTGTGATTATCAGCGGTTTTGCGCACTTCCACTTTGGTTCCGACAAAGAAACGAGAGTATCACAAATAGCGATTCGAAAGATGCTTCAAAAACTCGACCAGGAACCGACTCAAGTTTTGAAAGACTTCTATCGCAACTGTGCGCTTCCAGATGGCTATGGCGTTGACCAGATTTCCCAGCCGAAAAGAATTCAAACAGAGTTACTGCGAGCCGATCTGGAGCTATTAAACAGCTCGACTGTCAATTCCGAGTGGCTGAGCCGACCTCGCGACGTTTTACTTCTGCACGGTCAGCGAGACAAAATCGCACCAGCTCAGCATGTCGAAAAACTGAAAAACATCAGACCAGAAGCTCGTGTCTCAATACACGCAGATGCGAGCCATGCGCTGCCTTACGAGAATCCGCAATGGTGCCTGCAGCAGATTCACTCAAACTTGCTGGTGAACTGCTGATGAATATGACGATGCTCAAACAAGCGATAAACAAATCATTCTCGCAACAAGCGCCCTCCTACGCCTTGCATGCTGATGCGCAAAAGAGAAGCGCTGATCTTTTAGCTCAATTCATCAGAGAAAGAATGTCCGACCTCCCGCACGGCGAGATCCTCGAGATAGGCTGCGGCACGGGAATATTCACCACCCACCTGCTGTCACTATTTGGAGAGGAAAACATAGCCGTCAGCGATGCATCCGCAGCAATGCTTCGCCAGTGCGAAGAGGCTATAGCGCCAGTACCAGCACGAGTCAAATTGCTGACGCTGGATGCCGAGAATGCAGCAGTCGGCACGAGAAATTACTCCTTGATAGTATCGTCATTTAGCTTGCAATGGATGTCTGACTTCTTCGCCGCATTGCAACACCTGCTTGCACAACTGAAACCAGATGGCGAGCTGATCTTTTCGATTCCCCTGAATGGTAGCTTCAGAGAGTGGCGAGAGCAGTGCGCCCAAGCTGGTATTCCCTTCACCGCAAACAGATTACCGGACAGGATTGAGTTGACCGACTGGTGCAGAAGACAGGCTCTGACGCTCGACTGGGAGCAACACCCCGTTGTCTGCAAATACAACTCCAGTCTGGAATTTTTCCGCTCTTTGAAGAGAGTCGGAGCATCGGTAAACACAAACGGCGATTTACTGAAACCAAGCCAATTGAGAGAACTGATACGTACCTGGGACGAAGCGAACCAGGTCTGTTCAGGTTCAGCTTCAGCTTCAGCTTCAGGTTCTGCTTCAAGTTCTGATTCAGGTTCTGATGCGGATCGCATCGCTATCACCTATCAAGTGCTCTGCGCGCGAATCAGCCGGAGGTACGACAGATGATTTCACTGCCGGATGCTTTCTTTATCACCGGAACGGGAACTGATGTCGGCAAAACCGTAGTCTCGGGCGTCTTGCTAACGGGTCTGGAAGCGAAATACTGGAAGCCTATTCAGTCAGGGGAACCAACCGACACCAACTTCCTCAAACAAATCACCGAACTTCCGGAAGGAAGTTTCTACGTCGAGCGGCACAAGTTCAGTCAACCCGTGTCACCACATCTGGCATCAAGCTTGAGTGGCACAAGAATCGAATTGACCGATTTCGAATTGCCGCAGCACGAGGATTGTCACTTGATTGTGGAGGGAGCAGGCGGTCTTCTCGTTCCCATCAACGACAAAGATTTGATGATCGACCTGATCGAATATCTGAAACTGCCGGTTGTACTCGTTGCGCTGAGCGGACTCGGAACAATCAACCACACACTCTTGTCCATTAACGCATTGAATGCCCGCCGGATACCTATCCTCGGAGTCGTCATGAATGGCGAGGCCAATCAATCTAATCGTGAAGCGATAGAAAATTTTGGCAGAGTTCCAGTTATCGCCCAGTGCGAACGCCTGCCTGAGCTAAACAAAGCCGGTCTAACAAAAGCATTTCGAGAATATTTCTCGCCTCGAACATGCCGCCATCTATGGAGAAGAAGAACCCTGGTGCACCGCTCTGATGACTAACTATTCGCCAATCTGGCGACCATTCACTCAAATGAAAACGGCACCCGAGCCCTTGAAAGTAGTGCGCGGGCACGGCGCGATTTTGAAACTCGAAGATGGAACAGAAATTATCGATTGCATATCAAGCTGGTGGGTGAACATCCACGGACACAGCAATCCCGATATAGCAAAAGCGATTTACGAACAGGCTATCCACCTGGAACACGTCATGTTTGCCGGATTCACGCATGATGCCGCCGAGGTGCTGGCAGCCAGGTTGCTTCCCCACTTCCCCGCGTCACTGCGCAAAATCTTCTACTCAGATAATGGCTCAACAGCAGTCGAAGTAGCTCTAAAAATGGCTTACCAGTACTGGTACAACAAAGGACAAGCAGATCGCGACAGATTCATCGGCTTTGAAGGCGGCTATCACGGCGACACTGTTGGTGCCATGTCGATTGCCGGAAGCTCTCCATTCTGGCAAAGATATAAGCGCATGATGCCTGAATTCGATGCGGTTTCGTACCCATTGCGTTGCGACGACAAAGCAAAAACCGAAGAGAATGAAGCCGATACCATCAAGCAATTGAAAAAACTGGTCAGCTCAAAGAAGAAGAAATATGCGGCAATTTGTATAGAGCCGCTTGTACAGGGCGCTGGCGGTATGCGAATGTGTTCTGAGGAATTTCTCGTCAAGTTGCAAAAATTCTGCCGCGAGAACGACCTGCTTTTGATATTTGATGAAGTGATGACCGGTTTCGGACGCACAGGCGATTGGTTCGCCGCCAAGAAAGCCAATGTAGAACCGGATATCATGTGCGTTTCCAAGGGAATCACAGGAGGGTTCTTGCCTCTTGCCGTGACCGCTTGCGCAGAACGAATTTACGAATCATTCCTCTCAGACGATCCTCAAGACATGTTTGCCCACGGACACTCGTACACGGCCAATCCTATCGCCTGCGCAGCCGCAATAAAATCGCTCGAACTGCTCGAAGCCGACACCCGTCCCTTTACAGAAATGGAAAGTAAGCACAGAGGTTATGCCGGCGAATTTCTCAGCAGCATCAAAACGATCAGTAACTTGAGATATTGCGGCACAATCGTCGCATTCGAAGTGGAGGGAGGCGGCAAAAACAACTATTACAACGAATTAGGTCCATTGCTAAAGCAGAAGTTTCTCGAAGAAGGTCTTCTAATTCGCCCACTCGGCAACACAGTTTATCTGATGCCACCATATTGCATAACGGAAAATCTCAGTTTCATTTACTACAAAATCGCCAAAGTAATCAATTCGCTATAGCCACGCACAGGAAAGGAAAGAAAATGTCAGAAGCATGCTGCTCAACGACCGCAACACTAGAGCCGAAAAGCCAGATCGACCTGGCCGTCAAAGCGCCAGTTCGAATGGATTGGACGCGCGAGGAGATTGCAGAAATCTATAACCGCCCGCTTCTGGACCTGGTCTTCACAGGCGCCACTGTGCACCGTCAATATCACCAGGCCGACAAGATACAGCAGTGCACCCTGCTTTCCATCAAGACAGGGGCATGCCCTGAAGACTGCTCATACTGCCCCCAGTCTGCTCGTTACAAAACCGGAGTAGAAGCGCAAGCTTTGATGGACCCGAAAGAGGTGTACGAGGCAGCCTTGAAAGCCAAGACCGCAGGCAGTTCTCGCTTCTGCATGGGCGCTGCCTGGCGTGATGTAAAAGACAACGAGCAATTCGACTCAGTACTAGATATGGTGCGGTCGGTGAGCTCATTGGGCATGGAGGTGTGCTGCACCCTGGGGATGCTGAATGCTTCACAGGCAGAGCGCTTGAAAGAAGCAGGGCTGACTGCATACAACCACAACCTGGATACCGGGCCGGAATACTACGATTCAATCATCACGACACGCACTTACGAAGAGCGGCTGACCACTTTGAAGAATGTGCGCGAAGCCGGGCTGAACGTCTGTTGTGGGGGAATCATCGGCATGGGAGAGAGCCCTGAAGACCGAGTCGGACTGCTTCACACGCTCGCGACCCTGCCTGAACATCCTGAATCGGTACCAGTCAACGCACTCGTCGCCAGTCAGGGCACCCCACTTGCGGACCGACCTCCAGTCGAAATCTGGGAAATGCTTCGCATGATTGCAACCGCTCGCATCACAATGCCAAAAGCCATGGTAAGGCTTTCAGCCGGTCGCGTCAGTATGACAGAAGCAGAGCAGGCGCTCTGTTTCCTTGCCGGAGCCAATTCAATTTTCACCGGAGAAAAACTGCTCACGACCCCGAACTGCGATCACGATCAAGATCGGTCCATGATGGAAACCCTGGGTCTACAGCCACTGGTCGTCTAACACGACTGAACGATGGAGAATCCGAGTTGGTTACCTGGGTCGGATCGCAAGTCGGCGACTACTTAATCGACATGCAGTTGGGAGAAGGAAACTTCTCCTGGGTATATCGTGGCATTCACGAAGACTCAGGCCACTACTCAGCTTTCAAGGTCGCAAAACCGACCGGTACAGCCTTCTCAGAAGGGCAAGCCATAGCCGCTATGCCCACAAAGGCAGTTGCCACCATTACCGGAGGCATCATGGAGGTCACACCCAGGGCCTCCATGCTGCTTCAGAAGCAACATGAACAATTGGCGCAACACAACTTGCCCGGGCTGATTCAAGTCAAGCATTTTGTCGATAAGCCGGAACTGACATATCTAGAGATGGAATATATCAGTGGCCCGACGCTGCGCGAGCTCATGGAGAAAGGTCCCGTTTCCATCGACAAAATGATAGAAGTAGCGCGATGTCTCGATAAGCTTAGCAAAACACGCAAATTCGCTTACCACGGTGATCTAAAGCCCGAAAACATCATGTTTTCGCAGTCTGGTGCAGTAGTCATAGATCCTGGTTTCTTCGGCAAACTCGAGCTCGAAAACGGCAGCACCATGAGTCAATGTGCCGTCACTACGCCGGCATACTATCCAATGCTCGAGCCAGATGATGTGCTCGCCTTCGGCTTGCTGCTCTGGGAAGTCGTTATGGGAGAGCAGCCCTTAAATAAAAACACTTCTTCGGATGCCAGCGAGCTGACACGCGTCGGCCCACAACTATTGGAACTCGTACAATTGCAAGAAGCCGTAGGAAGATATCTGCTTTCACCAATTCTGGACATTCAGCGCCCATCCATACGGTACCCGAACATAGATCGAAACGTAGAGAATCTTCTCTTAAAAGGACTTCGTTTGCACCATCTCGGTCAGGGCATCGAAGTTGACCCTGGGTTTCGCAGCTTCGCCGCAATTTCCGGCGCCCTTGCCACTCTGCGCTTAAAAGGAAAAGAACAGTTTCTGGATCAATGACGTTGTAAAATTCTAAGATTCGTCACCGCATCCGGTGCGGCAGAGGCTGTCATTTAATACAGAATCAGATAGAATTGGACATAAGTGTCAGCGAAAAGAAAGCGGGAAAAATGGTCAAGTCGAAAAACAGCTCAGCAGTGACAGCTGGTCTCACGGGAGCATTGCTCGCTTTGCTCGCCTTTTCCAGCCCAGGACTGGCTGCACCATCGATTGCGATAGCTCAATCTCCTGACACATGGGACCAACTGCAAACTCGAGGCAGTCAGGCATTTTACTTGTGCCAGTACGGCATAGCTGAGCGACTTCTCAAACAAGCCGTGGAAAAAGCACGCACATTCGGACCCGGCGACTTGCGACTGTCAAAAAGCGAAGATGAACTCGGTCGCCTGCTCACTATCCGTGGGCGCTTCTCCGAAGCAGAACCGATCTTGGAAGAGTCATTGCGCGTCAAAGAAACCGCCGTAGGAAATGAAGACGGTCAACTGATTCCCGCTATGGGATCACTGGTGCGCTTTTACCTGACAGGCGGCACAGAAGCCAAGGCCGAACCTCTGGCAAACAAAATGTTGGAATTCATCAATGGCACCATCGCCAGTGCCCGAGGACCGTCACTGAAGATGAAGCCGGGCCAGCCACTGCAGGGCTGGGCTGCCACGGCTTCAACTAAAGTTCGCGACCCGCTCATCGAATGGGCAATCAGCTGCGACGACATCGCCAATCTGTTTCAAGCCAAAAAGAACTACGAGCCCGCGGAAAAGCTATTCAAAGCTGCTCTGGAAGTAAAAACGACTGTGCTGGGACGCGATCATCTTTCGCTGGCAAACAGCTACGACAGCCTGGGAAGCCTCTGCCTGGCACGAAAAGAGTATCTTGATGCAGAGTCTTATTTCAGAGATTCATACGAGATGACGGCGAAGATTCAGCCACCCGAACATTGGCAAGTTTACGGCAGGTTAGACAAACTGGCGAAGTGCTACATTCTTGAAGGCAAGCTGCCGGAAGCCACAGCTCTTTACGAAAAGGTAAACGAAACATTCAAAACCAATCCACCAAAAGACGGTAATGCAGCGCGCGCCCTGTTTGCGCTGGGAAATCTCTATCTCGAACAGAAAAACTTCGAAGCCGCTGAACCAGTACTAGAACAAGCCCTGGAGATGTCGGAACAGTACCACGGAGCCGACTCGATAGCTGTCGTGCCATACCTGGACCGGCTCGCCTACGATCTCTACTATCTGGGACGAAAGAAAGAGTATGACGATTTGCACGCACGCGTGAATGAAATTACAGCTGCCGACCCGCAACCTGCAGCACCAGCTAATTCACAGTAGCTTACTTCGCCCCGCCTGACTTTTCGGACTCGAGCCGCCTTCGCTGCTTTTCCAGTTCCAGACGCTGTAAATCGCTCAGGCGCCACTGCTCATCCAGCTCCAGACGCTGTTGCTCATAAGGCATTTTCTCAGCATCGAGCTTACGCCATTCACTTTCAAGCTCGTGGCGGCGCTTCTCCAGAGCCAGACGGCGCTGATTCAAAGGCTGTTTTTCAGTGTCGAGCTTGTGATACTCCTGGTCCAACTCAAGGCGCCTTTGATCGAGTGACTGCCGCCTTTCATCCAGCTTGCTGAATTCGTCTTGTAGCTGGGCTGATTCCTGGTCGAGCAAAATCCGCTTCTGCTGCAGAGGAAAGCGGCGCGTCTCGATTTCATGACGTGGTTGATCGAGAGTCAGGCGCTTTTCTTCCAACTCATGCCGCTGCCCATCTAGAATACGGCGACGCTCTTCGATAGACTGAGCTTTCTGCTCAATAGACATTTTCTCCCAATCCACAGGCTGGGACCCAGCACCTAATTTGCCAGAACTCGACGTAGAAACGTCCAGCGCTTTCGCACTGGTCACCGAAGCCAGCAAAAGCAACATTGTTAACGGACCTGCAATTTTTCGCATGACGACCCAACTCCAACAACTGAGCAGCTTTATGAGACTCCCGGACAGGATATATTAACGCACCTGGCAGCCGGGCGTTGTATAACCATCAGTGGAGGTTTACTTCCATGCCTGATGCGGCATGAAATTACGGAATCCACTTAGTTTTTGGCTTAAATTGAAGGGACCATATGACCAATAACGACGCCGTCAATACTCTCAAACAAGCCGTCGAGGTCTCGCCGGATAATGTTCCATTGAGAATTCATCTGGCGAATACGTTGTACGGATTAAGCCGCTACGAAGAAGCACAGAAAGAATTCACGACGGCACTGGCTCTTGCGCCCGACAATAAACAAATCAAAGCCGGTCTCGCCGGCACCTTCTACCAACTCGGCAAATATATGCAAGCGCTGGTGATTATCGAAGATCTGGTCGCAAGTGCCGATACACCGCCATCCGCCTACTTATTGCATGCGCGAATCTTATTAAACGACGGGAAGATAGAACAAGCCGTTCGAGAATACAAACGCGCCATAGAACTCGACCCGTCCCTGATAGACGAAAGTCTTTCAGAACGTCTTGGCGTTGGTGCCACCCAAGACGGCGAAGTTGTAGACGGCAGAATCCGTTCGCAAGTGGATTCCGACGATGGCGAATACGACGCTGACATTGAACGCTCCAAAACTAAATTCACCGATATCGGTGGCATGGAAGACGTCAAAGAACAGATTCGGTTGAAGATCATTTATCCACTTACGAATCCCGATGTCTACAAAGCCTACGGGAAGAAGACTGGTGGCGGAATTCTCATGTATGGACCTCCGGGCTGTGGAAAAACACATTTAGCTCGTGCCACCGCCGGTGAAATCAATGCCGGTTTTATCAGTGTTGGAATCAACGAAGTTCTGGAATGCTGGATCGGCAGCAGCGAACGCAATTTGCACGATATTTTCGAAAGCGCACGCAGAAACAAGCCTGTTGTACTGTTCTTCGATGAAGTAGACGCGCTCGCAGCCAGTCGAAGCACCATGAAAAACAACGGTGGTCGTCAGGTCATCAATCAGTTCTTAGCAGAACTAGACGGTGTCAACAGCGATAACGAGGGTGTCTTGATTCTCGCCGCCACGAATGCGCCCTGGCACCTGGACAGCGCCTTCAGACGACCTGGTCGTTTCGACCGGATCATCTTCGTACCACCACCGGACAAACCAGCGCGCGTCGAAATCCTGCGCATCATGCTGCAAGGCAAGCCGACTGAAAACATCGACTATGAATATCTAGGCAAGAAGACCGAGAACTTCTCTGGAGCAGATTTGCATTCGTTGGTTGACCACACGCTTGAAAAGAAAATCGACCAGGCCATGAAAGAAGGCAAACCCAAGCCGATAACAACCAAAGATCTCGATTCCAACATCAAGGAAGTCAAACCTTCAACGACTGAGTGGTTTGCGACCGCAAAAAATTATGCGCTCTATTCAAACGAAGGTGGCGCCTACGACGAAATCCGCAAATACCTGAAGTTATAGCGGTAACTTATGGGTCAACATTACGATCGTGGAATTATTTGTTATCAAAACAAACAATATAAACACGCGGAAAAAGAGTTTCGGGAAGAACTAGCAAGCGCTCCAGACTCTGCTGCGGCCCACGCGATGCTTGGAATGACGCTCGTTGCCTTACGCAAAGGCGAGCAGGGACACAAAGAGGCGCTGGAGGCAGTGCGCTTATTTCCTGATTACGCCTATGGGCATTACACCTTGAGCTACTCTTTCGCAGCAATCAACAAGCCGAAAGAATCCGAAAAAGCAATAGTCGAAGCGATTCGTATCCAGCCGGAAGAGGCTTATCTCTTCGGACGAGCTGCGCAAATTTATATGAATCAGAAGAAATACCAGAGAGCGCTCGAGATGGCGGACATTGGGCTGTCATTCGAGCCCGACAACGAAGAGTGCTTGATCAACAGAGGCGGAGCACTGCTTGAATTAAACAAGTTACCGGAAGCAGAAGTAACGTTGCAGCAGGCTTTAGCAGTTGATCCAGAAAGCTACACCGCTCACATAAATATGGGCGCAACTCAACTCAGGTTGATGAAACATGCAGAGGCATTTACTCACTACAGAGAAGCGTTGCGCCTCAACCCCAACTCGGAACAAGCAAGATTAGGCGTGCTCGAATCGCTCAAAGCCAAAAACCCGCTCTATCATGGAATGCTGCGATTTTCGATCTTCTGCCGCACTCTGCCACCACCAGTGGTGGTCTGCGCACTTTTACTTCTAATTTTTCCGCCGACACGCTTGATCATCGTCGCCATATTCGGCGCATATGCCGTTGCCAATTATATGTTCGAATTGGCTCTGCACCTTGATCCGGTCGGTCGTGACTTTGTTTCAGACAGAAAAGAGAAGACACTTAAAAGACTGAAAGAACTCACCGTTCCGCTCCTGATGATCGTCTGCGGACTGGGGATAGCAATTGGTGCCGCACTTGCTCCCACTACCGACAAGAACTACCGCCACAGGCACAGAGCGGCAGTAAAAGAAGAGCCGGTCCAGTCAATGAAGTTCGACAGTTTCGTGCCTTATATGGCTTACGTCGAGACCCGTATAAAGAGGAACTGGCATCCTCCCTCAATGACGAAATCGATGTCTGTGCTTGTCCACTTCAACCTCGATAAGAACGGAAACATGTCCAATGAGAAAGTTGTGGAATCAAGCGGCGACGAGCAAATGGACAAAGCGGCGATTGCAGCCTTAAAGGCAGCAGCACCGTTCCCCAAACTCCCTCCTGGCAATGAGAAGCCCGTGGAAGTGCAGTTTCGTTTCCAATACAACGTTTCTAATTCCGCGACAGAAAAGAACGCACCTGATCAATCCGCCACGGATAAGAAGTCGACTGCCAGTCCACAATCCGCTACGGATAAGAAGTCGGTCCTCAGTCCACAACCCGCAACCGAGCAGAAATCGATTACCAATCCACAATCCGGAAAGACCAAGGAATAATTATCGCGAGGCAAGCCCTAAGCCTTAGATTTGTCCGTGTAAACCAAAACGATCATGAGGATACCGAAAGCCAGCATCAGCGCACCCCAAATCAAGTTCAAGTTGAATGAGATGTCGTGTCCCTCGATATGGGTTATCTGAGGTTGTACCATCCCCCAAACCACCAGCATGACACCATATATAGTGAAGAGCCAACCGATCGGTTTTCTTACGTCTAACATGGTATCACCAGAAATAGATGTTGCAGATTACTGTAAAAACCAGCACAATCACCCCGAGAATTTTAGGATTTTTGTACCAGACAAGAGTCACCGGCGCCGGTCTGGGCGTCGTGCTCCAACACAAGCCAACCAGCTCGCTCTCAGGCTTAGGTTTGGTAAACATGGATATAGCGATAGTGGCAAGAAAACAAATTGTCCAGGAGATACTGGCTCGCCAAAAATTCCCTGCCATAACAGAAGAAAAATGTATGGTGCCATTATTTGTGAAGTAGAAATGCACGGCTGAACCGCAAGTGCCGAGCACAAGCCCCCAGAAAGCCCCCCAGGGCGTTGCACGCTTCCAGAACATACCAAGCAAGAAGGTGGCAAAGAGCGGAGCATTGAAGAAAGTGAAAATGAGCTGCATGTAGTCCATTATGCTGGGAAAACCCATCACAAGATATGCGGTAAAGACGCTGATCAAAATTCCAGCAGCGGTTGCGACCTTGCCCATCCACAAATAGTGAGCATCAGACTTGTTTTTAGCGATGTAGCTTTGATAAAGGTCATAAGTCCAAACGGTATTGAATGCGGTGACATTCCCCGCCATTCCGGACATAAAACTAGCCATCATTGCAGTCAACCCAATACCCAGCATTCCAGTCGGATAGAGCTTTACAAGCATGAGCGGCAATGCCATATCCCAGCGGTAAGTGGTGTTGTTTGATCCCAATTCAGGAATAACTACAAGCGCAATTAATCCAGGCAAAACCGTGAGCAACGGGAAGAACACTTTGGGAAACGCAGCAATGAGCGGGGTTCTCTGCGCCGCAGCCAGGTCTTCTGCGGCAAGAGCGCGTTGAATAACGAGAAAGTCGGTACACCAATATCCAAATGAAAGTACAAATCCAAGTCCGGAAATCAAACCGAGCCAGTCAACTCCCATGGGGTTCGCAGCAGTAGCTGTCTGCGTCCAGAGATGAGCAAAACCAGGATTGGCAAACTTAGAGACAAGACCGCTCCAGCCGTCAAACTGCATGAGCCCGATGATGGAAACCGGCAGCAAGCCAAAAACAATCAAGAAAAACTGCAGCACTTCGTTGTAGATTGAGGAGGTGAGACCGCCTAAAGCCGTGTAAGCGAGCACAACCAGTGCCGAGACAAGAATAGACGCCGTCATATTCCACCCCAGCAACAACTGAAATACCAGCGCCATCGCGTACAAATTTATCCCAGACATGAGCACAGTCATGACTGCAAACGAGATTGCATTCAATGCCCGAGTCGCTTCGTTGAAGCGCATCTTCAAATACTCGGGAACACTGCGCACTTTTGAGCCGTAATAAAACGGCATCATAAAAATTGCCAGAAAAACCATAGCCGGAATGGCACCAAGCCAATAGAAGTGCGCCGTCATGATGCCGTATTGAGCAGCATTGGCCGCCATTCCCATCACTTCAATGGCACCGAGATTAGCAGAAAGGAATGCCAACCCCGTCACCCAACTGGGAATGCGATGACCGGCAAGGAAGAAATCTTCGCTGCTGACCATGCGCTTTTTCAGCAATACGCCTACGCCAATGACAAATACGAAGTAGATGCCAATGATCGCGTAATCGATGGGCCCGATACTATGCATCACTTGTAAGGGAGACGATCGGCTCAGCCGCTAAATTCTTCGCCGCCCATGTTGTCCTTCTTGCTGCCTAGCAAGCGCAATCCTGTCGCATGAATGTAAGGTTTAACGTTCTTGTTACCAGCATCGTCAGTCCATCGGCTGAAGTCCAATCGTCCTTCAATGCCGATCAAGCTGCCTTTGCGCACATATTCGCCTGCGATTTCCGCCTGACGACCCCAAATTTCAATATCGAACCAATCAGTCTCTTTTTCTTTCGTAGGACGATTGACTGCAACCGAGAATGTTGTTTTGACGCGACCAGACTCGAAGTAGCGCATTTCCGGATCGCGACCAGCTCTACCAACAAGAATTACAGAATTGACCATTTCATCCCCCAGACGTTCAGGACGCGAGCGCATAATCTAAGATAGTTTTGCAGCCGACTGCCTATCTAACCAAATAGAATTATCTATGAACGGACAGGCATAATCTTACTACCTGATGCTTTTCTCACCATAATGTCTCCCTCAAGTACGGCAACAAAATCTGGTTCACCACTGGGCGATTTCGTCGAATCCAAGGCGCAGCCGCTCTGGCATGTCGTGGTCCTGAACGTTGTGACGATGAGCGCGTACTCAATCGTCTGGTTCTGGAAAACATGGAGAGACCTGGCAGATCATGCAAATGCCATAGACATGGACCTGCCCGCCAATCCGGCGCTTCTGAAGTTGCGCAATACAAGCCCAATCTTGCGGACGATGGGGGTTCTGGTGCCGATCTGGCAGCTTTACTTGACCTCGACTCTGTTCAGTGCAATCGCTCAGCTATATCCTGCTCCAGATACTTTTGCGCATAAGAACCCAATTGCTACGGGCATGATCATGACTCTCGTAATGTTCGGTTGTATGTCGCTTTACAGACTTCCCGGCGCTTTCATGCTTTTGTTTCTGCTCTACGTCACCCCACTTGTCATTGCGCAGAAGTGGCTGAACGATTACTGGAAAACACAGGAGCCGCCCAACACCCTTGTAAGGCAAGCATTCTCGGCTGGTGAGCTGGCATCCTTAATTCTTGGGGCTGTGCTGCTTGGCTTGATCGTCACCCATTTTGCGATCATGCATTAGAGTCGCTTCCCAACAAAAGCCGACTTCATAGGCGTTCCGCGAGAAAAACCGCAGACTCAAGAGTCGCCTGCATGCTCTTCTCAACTAAAAGCCCTGTTTCTTAGCCCACTTAACAAGCTGTTCCGGCTTTTCCAGTTCAAGTTTGGCCATCAACCCTTCCACGACTTCCATCAACTCAGCTTCGGAAATTCCCAGTCGTTCAGCGGCTTTACCGAGTTTTCCGCGCATTGTGATGCTGCGCAGAACATTACGTTCATCTTGAGACAGCCTTGTGATGTGTCGGGGCAAGGAAGGCGACACAACCCCTTTAGAACCACGCATCACCATCAACAGCGCCATTCGGATCAGCGCTGGAGGATCCGTCTTGAGAACGTAACCAACAGCCCCGGCGTCGAGCAGATCTTGCACGTCTGAGGGTTTGCCCTGACTGGCAAACATGACAACGCGAACATTTCGCAGCGCCGTCAAGCGTTTAATCAAATCTATCGTGCCGATTAATCCAGGCAAGTGAAGGTCCAGCAGGACAACATCAGGCAACAAATCTTTTGCCACCTTGAGTGCCTGGTCAGATGTTTCTGCCTCGCCAACAATTTCGATAACCCCGCCGGTGCTCAGTTCACGCACGATTTCTTGTCGAGTTGGAATGTGATCGTCGACAACGAGGAGGCGCATTAAGTAAAGTCCCGAAAGTCACCAGTTGACTGGTTAATAGTACATGGTCAATTGGCAGACGCGAATGATAAGGATTTTGCACGACTAAGTAGATATAATGCTCTGCTATATCTAAGCGCGTGGCGTAGGACATATGAAAATCAAAACATTATCAATCGCTCTTTGTTCGATAGTTTGCCTTTCCGGCAATCTTCTTTCTTTTGCAAAGCCCCAAAAAGGAGATCTAGTTAAGATGGCACAAGCAAACTCCGGAGTAGTAACAAGCCCAACCGGACTCAAATACCAAGACGAGAAGGTCGGCTCAGGTGCTTCTCCCCGTCAAGGGCAAACGGTTTCCGTTCACTACACAGGCTGGCTCACAAACGGCAAGAAGTTTGACAGCTCAGTCGACCGGGGCACTCCTTTCGAGTTTGTACTCGGTGCAGGTCAGGTAATCAAAGGTTGGGACGAAGGCGTTGCCAGCATGAAAGTCGGCGGCAAGCGCAAGCTGACCATTCCAGCAAATCTTGCTTATGGCAGCAGAGATGTAGGTGGCGGCTTGATTCCACCGAATTCAACCTTGGTATTCGACGTTGAATTGCTCGGTGTTAGATAATTTAAGCGCTGTGCGTTAAGGCGCCAACGAGAAATTCTGAGAAGGTAGGAACCGTATTCGGTGCCTACCTTTTTTGCACTAAATTCCGCCAAGTCACATTAAGTCTTCGATTTATCCACGCAACGCAAAAGAAGACGCAACTCATCTATAGAGCCCGCACCAGCATTAATTACAAACTTCGAATGGCGATTTTACGTGCGCTTTAACTTTGGCCCGTAAGCTACTAGTTGAGCACTGTATTACAACAGGTTCTTTTTATAGAGGTCTGATAATGATCAGAATGATGGTAGCGCTTGCGAGCGCTGTGGCTCTATACGCGTTGCAGGCATTCGCCTGAGACATTTGCTGAGGCTCCATTCAGGGATTCGGCTACGACTGTGAATCCAACTGATGCTTCTGAGTGCCGCATCCGACTGACGCCTCTGACTGCCGGTCGTTGCAATTACCAAAATTTGCAGTCGCGTCGAATCTGCGAAAAACAGACTTTAATTACGATATAACATCAGTGTGAGCAAACCTGATCTCGTAAAACTAACTGACGCTGGACTCTACTGCGAACAAGGCGATTTTTACATCGATCCATGGCGCCCCGTTGGTCACGCCATCATTACGCATGCACACGCAGACCATGCACGCCCGGGTAATACAAAATACCTCGCGGCAAGAAGCGGCGAGCGGCTGCTCAGAAGCCGTCTCGAACCAACCGCCTCTATCCAGACAGTAGAGTACGGCGAAACATTAGACATTAACGGAGTCCGCGTCTCCCTGCACCCGGCTGGTCACGTTCTCGGATCAGCTCAAGTGCGCCTGGAAAAAGATGGGGAAGTATGGGTCATTTCGGGCGACTATAAGACAGAAGACGAAATGACCTGCGCATCCTTCGAACTCGTGCCCTGCCACACCTTCATCACAGAATCAACTTTTGGATTGCCGATATTTCGATGGAACGGACAAGCAACAGTATTCGACGAGATCAACAGGTGGTGGAAAGCAAATCAGGAAGCAGGTAAAGCCAGCTTGCTCTTTGGATACGCGTTGGGCAAGGCGCAGCGCATTTTAAGCGGAGTCGACGCCGGCATAGGTCCAATTTATACGCATGGCGCGGTAGAGAAAATCACACAGGCTTATCGAGAGTCGGGCATTTCACTTGCAAACACAACCTACGTAGGCGCTCTGGCAAAAGGCACCAAGTTTGGTGGCAGCTTGATTATCGCTCCACCGTCTGCGCAAGCGACGCCATGGACTCGCGTGTTTGGAACAGTATCGACAGCGTTTGCATCAGGGTGGATGCGCATTCGAGGCACCAGGCGCAGGAAATCTGTGGACCGCGGATTTGTTCTGTCTGACCACGCTGATTGGGTCGAGCTCAACCAGGTGATCAAAGAAACCGGAGCAGAACGGGTGATTGTCACCCACGGATATTCGGGCGAAATGGTGCGCTGGCTCAAAGAAATAGGCGTCAACGCCAGCTCTTTCTCCACTGAATTCGAAGGAGAGAGAGACGAGCTTCAGCCGTCTCAGACGGAAGCTGACAGCGAATCTGAACCTGAAGGTGCCGATCAATGAAAGCCTTCACAGATTTGTACACCGCTTTAGACGAAACAACTAAGACCAATGAGAAAGTGGCAGCGATGAAAAGCTACTTTCAGTCCGCCAGCCCGGAGGATTCGGCCTGGGCAATTTACTTTCTTACTGGTAGAAAACCAAAACAACTGATGCAAATCCCGAAGCTGGTAGCACTGGCAGTTGCTTGTGCGGGTGTGCCGGAGTGGATGTTTTCCGAGTGCTACGATGCCGTTGGCGACACGGCGGAGACAATCGCCTTGCTTCTTCCGTCGAGTTCGAAATCCAGCGAACTTTCTCTGACGCAATGGGTGCAGGAGCGCATTTTGACTTTGCGGGGCGCCAGCGAACAAGACCAGGTCGAAAGTGTTGTCAAAGCATGGCAGGAACTCAACGATTCGCAGCGCTTCATCTACAACAAACTCCTGACCGGAGCCTTCAGAGTCGGCGTCTCCCAGCAACTGGTAATAAGAGCACTAAGCCTGGTCAGTAATATTGAACCATCTGTAGTGGCACACAGGTTGATGGGAACCTGGGAACCGACTGCCGAATTTTATCAACGATTAATGGCGCCGGATACTCAAGACACGGATATCAGCCGCCCTTACCCATTCTACCTGGCGTATCCATTTGAAAATGATCTGCCCTCTTTAGGTGACGTCAGCGAATGGCAAGCGGAGTGGAAGTGGGATGGCATCCGCTCGCAACTGATCAGACGCGGTGGACAATCATTCATCTGGTCGAGGGGAGAGGAATTGATCTCGGATCGCTTTCCTGAACTGATAGAAGAGTCGGTGCTACTGCCAAACGGAACCGTTATAGACGGGGAAATTTTGCCGTGGAAGGAAGCGAACGTACTGCCCTTTTCGCAACTCCAGCTGCGCATCGGCAGAAAGAATGTCTCAAAAAAAATGTTAGAAGACGTTCCCGTCATCATCATGGCTTACGACCTGCTGGAATTCGATGGAGTCGACATTCGCGATCGCCCGCTGGCAGAGCGCCGAGAGCTGCTTGAGCGTTTACTGCGAGGGCTTTCGTGCAGCACAAATCCGACTCAACTCACGCTCACAGCGGCCGACATTGCAGCTCCAAGTTGTCAGCGATTAAGTGAACGACTGCGCATTTCGCCGAAAGTTGAGACGCTAAGTTGGGAAGAATTGAGCGAAGCTCGCAACACGGCTCGCTCACTCAATGTCGAAGGTTTGATGCTGAAGCGACTTTCGTCACCATACAAAGTCGGACGTCAGCGCGGCGATTGGTGGAAGTGGAAAGTCAATCCATTCACAATGGATGCGGTGCTCATTTATGCTCAACGCGGCAGCGGCAAGCGCGCCAGTCTCTACACTGACTATACATTCGGATTGTGGGACAACGGCAAACTTGTCCCCGTTGCAAAAGCCTACTCAGGCTTAACCGACGAAGAGATCAGACAGGTTGATTTATTCGTGCGCCAAAACACTCTCGAAAAATTTGGACCGGTCCGCACAGTGAAACCAGAGCTGGTTTTCGAATTAGCCTTTGAAGGCATTGCCAGATCAACAAGGCACAAATCCGGAATCGCCGTACGCTTTCCGAGAATGGTCAGATGGCGAATCGACAAGCCCGCGAACGAAGCCGACACACTCGAAACCGTTCAGGCACTTCTCTGAGTGCCCCTCAGTTGCGCTTTATTCTGATCAGTATTAAATACACGGCGTTGGAAGCGATCCAGATAAATGTAAAAGACTGGAGTGATATACAAAGTCACCAGCTGCGATACCAGCAAACCGCCCACTACAGTTAAACCGAGCGGTTGCCGAGCCTCTGAACCAGCTCCGAACGCGATAGCGATCGGAATACCACCCATCAGAGCTGCCATTGTTGTCATCATAATCGGGCGGAACCTGGTCAGACAAGCTTCATAAATAGCATCTTCAGCTGATTTATGACCGCCGCGTTCTGCTTCTACAGCAAAGTCGATCATCATAATGGCGTTCTTCTTGACGATACCAATCAGCATAATCAGTCCAAGAAAGCCGTAGATATTCAAGTCGACATGACAAATCATCAGAATCAGCAAAGCCCCTAAACCTGCTGACGGTAAGCCGGACAAGATGGTTATGGGGTGAATGAAGCTTTCATACAAAATGCCCAGCACGATGTAGATCACGACTACAGCCAGAAGCAAAAGCACCCACAGATTTTGCAGCGAGTCTTCGAACGCAGCAGCAGTGCCCTGGAAACTCGTTGTCACCGAAGCTGGAACGATTTCGGTGTCTTTTGCATAAGCCTTAATTGCATTGGTGACATTGCCCAGTGAAGCTTCCGGCTTGAGATTGAATGAAATCGTCACCGATGGGAATTGACTGAGGTGATTGACCAGGAGCGGTCCCACCCCGTTCTCTACCGTGCAAAGCGATTCCAGCGGAACCAGTTGCCCATTTGAGCTGTGCAAATAAAGATCAGCCAGTTTGGTCGGGTCACGATAAAAGCGCGGCAGCACTTCGATAATCACCCAATATTGATTCGTGGAAGTGTACATAGTGGAAATCTGACGGGCCGCATAGGCACTGTTGAGCGCATCCTCGACCTGCTGCATGCTGACTCCGAAACGGGCGCATTTATCGCGGTTTACGGTCAAATGCACTTCAGGATTACTAACCTGGAGATCCGAAGTAACATCAACAACACCGTCGATGCCTTTGATTTTTTCCTGCAGTTTCTTAGCGGCAGCGTAAAGCTCGTCCATATTGGGGCTGGACAGAGTGAACTGATAGAGACTCTTCGTTACCTGACCGCCAATTGTAATTGTGGGCGGGTTTTGAACAAAGGCATTGATACCGGGTACAGTGGCAAGCTTGGGTGCGATTTCTTGAATGAGCTGGTCGGCAGTCTCCTTGCGCTGCGCTCGGGGCTTAAGCACAATCAGCAGCCTTCCTTGATTGAGAGCAATGTTCGGGCTGCTGTTACCGACGCCAAGGCTGGACATGACGGATTCCACATTCGGATCCTTCATAATAATGTCAGCCAGTTGGGTATGCAGCCGCGTCATCTCCTGGAAGGATGCGCCCTGATCAGCCTCGGTCATGACCACAAGTTGACCGGTGTCTTCATTTGGCATAAAGCCTTTGGGCACGCTGGAAAACAGAACGCCCGTCAAGACAAGCATGACACTGAATCCAACCATGACCAGCGGTTTTGCCGAAAGAGCCATGTGCAGTGTGGATTTATAGAAACTCAGGAATATATCAAAAACACGATCCGATATTGCCGCCACAGCTCCCTTGCTATGACCCTCTTTGCTGGGACGCAGGAATCGGCTGCACAACATCGGTGTGAAGCTCAGCGAAATAAAGCCCGAGATCAAGATCGCAATACTTATGGTCACACCGAACTCATTGAACAGGCGACCAACCACCCCGGGCAATAGCAGAACGGGAAGAAATACTGCCACCAGTGACAATGTCATGGACAAAATCGTAAATCCGATTTCCGCAGAACCATCATACGCCGCCTGCATTGGCGATTTGCCCATTTCCATGTGCCTGACTATGTTTTCGAGCATAACGATAGCGTCGTCTACAACAAAACCAACCGAGAGAGACAGAGCCATCAAAGACAAATTGTCCAGACTGAAATTAAGCAGCCGCATCGCCGCAAACGTACCGACAATAGAAATCGGTAGTGCAAGACTGGGAATCAAGGTTGCCGACAGATTACCGAGAAATATGAATATCACCAGTACAACCAGCCCAACGGTCAGTAACAAGGTGAACTGAACATCATCGACAGAGTTTCTGATCGATGTCGATTGGTCGTATAACACATCCAGATTAACCGAAGCTGGAACAACGCTACGGAAATTCGGCATCAGCTTTTTGATGCTATCGACGACTTGAATCGTGTTGGCGCCAGGTTGCCGCAACACAGCAAGAATGACTGCCGGCTTGCCGTTATACCAACCGCCGGCGCGGTCATTTTGAACACTGTCGAGCACTCTGGCAACGTCACTGAGATGAATCGGTGCACCGTTACGATTGGCTATGACGATCGGTTTATAGGCATCGGCATTGAGGAGCTGGCCATTCGACTGAATCGTGAATGCCTGCGATTTGCCCCACAACGTTCCGGTCGGTTGGTTTTGGTTGGCAGCGGAAACGGCATTCATGACGTCGTCCATGCCAAGCCCGTATGAAGCCAGTCGCTGAGGGTTCAGTTGAATACGCACCGCAAACGGCTGGGCGCCGTTTACCTGTACTTGAGCGACGCCGTTAACGCGCGAAATTTGCTGAGCGATAATTGTCTCGGCATAATAATCCACTTTGTGCATCGGCAGAGTGTCAGAACTCACAGCCAGATAGATAACAGGTTGCATCGCCGGGTTGACCTTAGCAAAGGTCGGCGGTGTGGTCATCTGCGGTGGCAACTGTTTGGAGGCAGCCGTGATGCACGCCTGAACATCGAGCGAAGCGCCATCCATATTTCTAGATGGGTCGAACTGCAAAGTAATTTGCGACTGACTGAGTGTGCTGGTTGAAGTCATCTGACTCAAGCCGGCGATTGTCGCGAACTGCTTTTCCAATGGAATTGAAACTGCAGATGCCATCGTCTCCGCACTTGCACCCGGCAAGTTGCTGGTCACTTGCAACGTAGGAAAATCCACGTTCGGAAGATTGCTCAAAGGCAACGACTTGTAGCCGATCGCACCAAACAACAAAATGGCAAACATGACGAGCGTAGTCATTACAGGTCTGTCTATAAATATCTTGCTGATGCTCATTAGACTCCCCCGTGCACTGTGGTCGGCTTGACGCTACGCTGCTTTCTATGAGCCAGGCGTTTCTGCAACCTATCCAAATAAATGTAGAAGACGGGAGTGATGTAGAGTGTCACCAGCTGTGACACCAAAAGCCCTCCCACAATCGTCAAACCAAGTGGACGCCGCGCTTCAGAGCCTGTTCCGAGAGCCACGGCAATGGGCAAACTGCCAAGCAGGGCGCACATTGTAGTCATAACAATGGGGCGAAATCGGGTAATACAGGCTTTGAAAATCGCATCTTCTGCGCTCGCGTTTTCGGTGCGCTCATAATCTACAGCGAAATCTACCATCATAATGGCGTTCTTTTTAACGATACCGATCAACAAAACCAATCCGAGGAACCCGTATATATCGAGCACCATGTGGAAGGCCAGGAGGATCAATACTGCGCCCAATCCCGCTGAAGGCAGCCCCGAGAGGATGGTGAATGGATGAATAAAGCTCTCGTAGAGAATACCAAGGACGATGTAAATGACAAGAATCGAGACGATCAAAAGCAGTCCAAGGTTGCCCATTGAACTCTCGAACATTTGCGCATTTCCCTGGAATTTATAGGTTACGTCTTCGGGGCACAGCTGCCGCGCAATCTCCTTGACCTTATCTACAGCTTCGCTCAACGATACTTCCGGTTTCAAATTGAAAGACAGGGTAACCGCCGTGAACTGCCCCAGGTGATTAACCTGCATAGGCCCAACGCCTCTATCGACGGTGGCAACTGTGCTGATCGGCACGAGTTCTCCAGAGCTGGTTCGCACCTTCAGCCATTCGAGCATGGATGCATCCTGATTGAACTCAGGAGAGACTTCCAAAATCACCCAGTATTGATTAGTCGGCGTGTAAATGACCGACACTTGCCGTTGCGAATAAGCGCTATTCAAAGCGTCCTGAACCTGGTCCATGCTCAGACCCAATTTGGACATTTTGTCGCGGTCAATTTTTATATTGAGTTGCAGATTCTTGACCTGCAAATCACTATTCACGTCTTGCAACTCTGGAACGTCGCGGAGTTTATCGAGCAACGCGGTCGCCGTCTTGTACAGCTCGTCGGTATTTGAGGACGAAAGCGTGAGTTGATACATGGCTTTCGTTTGCATACCGCCGATGCGAATCGATGGCGTATTCTGCATGAAAAACTTTATGCCGGGAATGCGCGAAGTCTTCTTGCGCAAATCTTGAATGATTTCATCAACCGTCATATGTCTTTCATTCATCGGCTTCAAGACCATCATGATGCGACCTTGATTAGCCGATGGCGTCGGTCCACTTGCCCCAACGCTAGACATAAATGCAGAAACTGCGCTTTCCTTTTGTACGATTTTGGCAATTTCTTGCTGATGCCGCACCATCTCGGTAAACGAAATTCCTTGAATCGCCTCGGTGGTGGCCATGATTTGCCCCTGGTCTTCTGTGGGCAGAAAACCCTTTGGCATAATAGAAATCAGCTGCCCGGTCGCAATTACCATGACGACGAAAAGCGCCGTTACGATCAGCTTGTGATTGAGCGCGATGCGCAACGTGTGTTCATAGACGTAAAGCAATACTCCAAAAATTCGATCGGATATTGCGATGAGAAGATTTTTTTGTTGCTCCTTCTGTGGGCTGAGAAAGCGGCTGCAGAGCATCGGCGTCAGGGTCAGTGCGACAAAGCCGGAGATCAAAATGGCGACACTCATCGTAACGCCAAATTCAAAGAAAAGTCGCCCTATGATTCCACCCATGAGCAAAACAGGAATGAATACTGCAATTAGAGAAACAGTCATTGAAACGACAGTGAATCCGATTTCGCGAGAACCGTTCAGAGCCGCTTCCATCGGCGTTTCACCCATCTCAACGTGACGAACGATATTTTCCATGACAACGATTGCATCGTCGACAACAAAACCAACGCACAAGGTGAGCGCCATCAATGAAATATTATTGAGTGTAAAACCAAACAACTTCATTGCCGCAAACGTGCCCAGAATGGAAATTGGCAAAGACAGACTGGCTATTAGCGTTGTGGGAATGCTTCCCAGAAAAAAGAAAATCACGAGGATGACGAGCGCGATTGTTATCAGCAATGTCCGCTGCACATCATCGACAGATCTGCGAATTCCCTGGGAACGGTCAAAGAGGATATTCAAATCAACCGATTTTGGCAATATTGCGCGAAAATTCGGCAGCAACTCACGAATATGATCGACAATTTGAATCGTGTTGGTGCCGGGCTGACGCTGAACAGCAAGCACAACGGCGCGCGTATCCTTATACCAGGTCGCCACCTTATCCGTCTGTGTACTGTCCACCACGGTGCCTAAATCTTGCAAACGCACTGGAGATCCATTACGGTAGGTCACTATTAGTGGTGCGAAGGCTTTGGCGTTATACAACTGCCCGTTGACGCGAATATTGGGTGCCTGTTTAGGTCCAGACAGAGTCCCGGTCGGCAAGTTGACGTTACTGGTGCGAATAGCGTTGGCGACTTCATCGATTCCGATTCCATAACTGGCCAGTTTGCGAGGGTCGACCTGCACGTGCGGTGAATAGATTTGCGAGCCGAAAACCTGTACCTGGGCAACCCCGCTCGTCATGGAGATACGGGGGGCAAGAATGTTTTCAGCATACTCGTCAACCGTATAAAGTGGCAGGGTCGGCGAACTCAAGGCGATAAACAAAATCGGTGCATCAGCCGGATTCACCTTTCTAAAAGTAGGCGGTGTCGGCATGCTGGTTGGAAGCAGCGGGCGTGCGGCGATAATGGCTGCTTGAACGTCTTCGGCAGCACCGTCGATGTTGCGCGTCAAATTGAACTGCAGTGAAATTTGAGTCGAACCCATAGAGTTGGTCGAGCTCATGTTGTCCAATCCAGCGATGCTGCTGAACTGCTTCTCTAGCGGTGTAGCTACGGCAGAAGCCATGGTGTCGGCGTTTGCGCCCGGCAAATTGGCGGAAACTGAGATTGTGGGGAAGTCTACTGCCGGTAAATCATTAACAGCCAGAGAAAAGTATGCGAATGTACCGAAGATCAGCAACGCCACCATAAGCAGTGTCGTCATGACCGGACGAACGATAAATATTCGAGAAAAATTCACCGTTATTTACCGGGAGCATCGCTCCGTCCCAAATCGACAGTCGGCTGCTTGACGATATCAACGTGGGCACCTGGAGTCAGTTGCAGCTGACCGTCTGTTACAACAACATCGCCCGCCTTCAGACCATTGCCGATTGCAGCGAGATCTCCATAGGTGCGTTTAAGTTCAACAGGCACAAAATCAACCGTTTTGTCGGGTTTAACAACATAGACTGAGTTGCCCTGCTGACTGGTTTGCACCGCACTCGATGGCACGACTGTCGTTTGTCCATCAGGCGGCATGGTCACTATTACATCTACAAATTGTCCGGGGAAAAGCTTGCTATCCTCATTGGGGAAAGTTGCCCTCAAAGTGACTGTACCGCTTGTGGTATTAACGGTGCTCTCAAGGAAAGTGACAGCTCCGATAAACTTCTCTTTCCGCTTGCCTTCAATCAATGCCTGCACTGTCAGAGATTTATCAACCATACACTTGCGAACCTGATCCAAATTTTGCTCAGGCACGGTGAAGGTGACGTAAATTGGCTGAACTTGATTGATGCTAACCAGCGGCGTCGCAGAATTTGCGGTGACGACGTTGCCCTCGTAGACATTCAGACTGCCCGTGCGACCAGTGATAGGCGACCGAATCTGACAAAAACCAAGCTGAATTCTCGCATTCTCGACCATAGCCTGATCGGCTTTCAATGTGCCTTGTGCCGTCTGAATCGCGGCGCGATCGGCATTTAAAACTTCTTTTGCATTTTCTACAGCCTTCTTATCGGCTTCAATTGCGGCTTCGGCTGTAGCGGCGTTCGTCGTCATCTGGTCTGATTGCTCATGCGAGACGGCACCTTCCAGGACAAGCTTGTCGTAACGGCTCATTTGCGTTTTTGCCAATCTCGCCAGCGAGTAATCTCGGCTGACGTTAGCTTCCAGGGTACCTACGGTGGCCTGATCTTTGGCTAGATTAGCCTGGGCAGACCTGATCTGCGCTTCGTCTCTGGCAACATTCCCCAGAGCCTGATCCAATGCGGCTTGATAAGTACGTGGATCAATTTGAAAAAGCAGATCGCCCTTTTTGACACTTTGTCCCTGCGTAAAAAATACCTTTTGAAGCTGACCGCTTACTTGAGGAACAATATTGACGACGGAGTAGGGAAGAACATTACCAATCGTTCTTACCTCGATGGGCACGTCCTGGATGCGCGCAGTGGCTACGTTTACAGGCGCAGAACGCTGTTTCTTGACCTCGCCCTTTTTGTCATTCGATGTCTTTTGACCACCCCAGAAAAAGTACGCAGCACCAGCCAATATCAGAATCAGCACCGTCAGTAGTATCGGCCGGACGAGCCCAGACTTATTTTGCTTATCAACGCTTACCGTCTCATCGGCGGTCGTATGCGTGGTCACGATTGAGTCCTCTGCATCCCTGATCATTACAAAGACATTCCTTTTACGGCTTCGGCTAGAACTGCCAGTCCTTCGTTGATTTTCGACAACTGTTCAGGACTTTGCGTTTTCAGCACCTGTGCCACCATCAACTGAGCTTTGCTTCGCGCGTCCTCCAAAACCTCTGCGCCCTTGTCGGTAATAGTGAGGAGAGTTCGACGACGTTCACTTGGATCTTCCTGACGAACCAGCAAACTCTTTTTGACGAGACGATCTACCAGAACAGACGCCGTCGGGTTGGTAACGTCCAAATGCGCTGCCACATCAGATACACCAGCGCCGGGATTTCGAGAAACGAAACCAAGAACTCGCAATTGTGGCAGGGAAATACTGCCGCCTTTTCTAACACCTGAGCGGATCAAGCGCATGATCGCAGGGACTGATTCAACGACTTGCCTGGCTGATGCCATGGCAGATGCTTCGTCAGGAGCGAATGCTCTTGCCTCGGTTAACCTTGTGGTATTCAAAGCCATCACCTCTCAAGGGATCGATAGTTAGCTGTACTTACTAATAGCTTGACATATAGTTAGTGATCTTCATACTACGACGAACCCATTGCTCGAGTGTTCCGAAAGCAGAATGGCTGTTGAGTTATACCAGGAAGGGGTGCGCCCCCAAGAGTAACGACTAGAACGCGGTTCAAACAAAGACCAAAGTCTAATGTTTTTCAGTCAATTTTACTTGAAAGAAGCCGAATCATAAGCGGAAACGCCCAAACCAATCTTGTCGGCAAGACAAATCGGAACTTCAAAGCGAACGAAAACCACCTTAAACCGAAGCAGTAGGAGCCCCTAGGCCATCTAAAAGCATGTCCAACCACCGCAAAACCGAAGGCTCAAGAGTCCCGGGGGTGCGAGCGTTAAGCCAACAACGCTTAGCGTGGATATAAAACCCGAAAATCATCTCAGTCAACTCATCAGGATTAACGTCAGCGCGTAACTGCCCTGCTTGTTGTGCAGCCTCCACAACCGTCGAGACTGGACGGCGAAGCGCCCCCCGCAGGCGCGAAGGCGGCGTATCCGGGTTTTTTAGAGAGGCGGCCCGATTCATATAGATCTGCGAAACGAAGATCACGGACAGTTCTTCATTCTGTTCTGTCCAGCGAGCATCCTTGATCATAAGCGCCCTCAAAATATCCAGAGGGCTATTTCCTGAATCCAGCTCGGACGCAACAAACTCTTCAAGCTGTTCGGTCATCTCACGTCGTAGCTCGATGACCAGATCTTCTTTGGATTTGAAATGATAGTAAAAGGTACCCTTAACGACGTCAGCCGCCTGACAGATCTCATCGATGGAAGTTGCATCAAAGCCGTTGACCGAAAAGAGCTTCCCTGCCGCATCGATGATTGTCTGTCGCGTCAGAGCCTTTTTCTTTTCCCGTCTACCAAGTTGCTCTGCTACAACAGCAGTTGAAGAGTTCTCCATAATAGTTATACCGTGACCTCAGAAAGCGGCTCTAGACGCAGGCAATGATTATACCGTCAGACAGGTATTGTGTCAGTAGGACACATTTATTGGAGATAAAACCGGCGATCGGCGAAAGGTCTATGAAAGGTCGCTGAAAGGTCATTGAAAGGATCGTCCATTCGAAGCTTGAATCCGTCGTGCACCACCAATGGTGTCATCACGCCGATCGATTGTTCTGCGATGTCAGCTTGGATATCGCTCTGGATAACAGATTGGATAACAAGTTGGATAACAAGTTGGATAACAAGTTGGATAACAAGTTGGATAACAAGTTGGACAACAACCTGGGCAACAAGTTTGGATATCAATCCGTACAACAGATTGAATATCAATATGGATATCAATTTGGATATCAATCTAGATATCAATCTAGATTGGGACAGCGAAACCAAGACGCCGTTTTAGACGCCAACTCCGAAACAACGAAGCGAGAACTCCTATTACCGATTGGCGACAATCACTGCGTTACAGCCTTTGTCTTTTGCTGTAATAAGCGCTTCGCAGGCTGCTTCCAACAAGCCCTGTGGCTCGTTGCTGTGAGCCGGATAACTGGCAACAGCAAGAGTCGCGGTGACTTTGATCGGCTTTTTCGTCTTAGGATCTTCAATTTCCAGCATCGAAACCCTGCGTCGGACACGCTCTGCAACAACAGCTGCACCTTCGGCGTCAGTCTCGTGCAATACGGTCACTAGTTCCTCACCGCCCCATCGAGCAGGCATGTCGATTTCACGCACAGAACTCTTGAGAATTTTTGCCACCTCGATCAACACGAGGTCACCAACTTCATGACCGTATCGCAAGTTGATATCGCGCAGATGATCGATATCGATCAACATCAGGGACAGCGAATATCCAAGTCTCAAAGCGCGCTTGAGAGAATGAGTCAGGTGTTCTTTGAAGATATGACGATTTGGTAGGTCCGTGAGAACGTCTGTTCCCATCAATTCTTGCAATCGAGCTTCCGAATTGGACAGCTGATGGCGAAGGCGGTCGATTTCACGATCTTTTTCTCGAAGCGCCCGTTCGAGCATTGTATTTTGAGTCTGTAGTTTTCGAATATTTCCTTCGCCCTGGCGATGGCGTGTCTGACCATGAAAGTTCTGCAGCATTTGTGTGAACTGAGCCTTCATTTATCTCCCCCATTGCCGCCAGTGGTGGCGACTTTTCCGCACGATTTCTATAAGCCGACTATCATTAACGAATCGCTATCCAGCAAATATCTTATTCAGACTTAAGGACTGGAGCATTCTTCTAGAAACGTGCTGGCAAGCCAGCTATCCTTCAATTTATAGACGACAGATATATCGTTTTCACTCGAAAGATCTTATGATCGACGGGTTTATATTAGCTCAAATTAGGATTTAAGACCAGAAAGCAGTGGGGGAAACCGCAAGGTTTAATTTATCGGGACGCGATTTAACTCTTTCTGATTAGCACGGTCTAATAAGACAAGCCAGTATTTATGCCGCTTTCCGTCGACGTTAAAAGCTACGACGGCGTTTCCGGAACTGTTCGGTTTGACTTTTTTCGTTACGAAACTTGTGCCTCCATTGTGCAAAGGATCCGGGTAATAGACCTCGTCACGGTCTGATACGACGGCTAGATTCGAGAAACCGTATTCGTGAGCAGTGCCATTTTTCAACGTCACATCAACGGTGAGCATCTTGGAGCGATTGTCACCCCATGGGTCTTTCGAGAAGGCAAGCTTGTTTATCTGCACTTCAAAATTTTCCAGGTGCGCAACTGGTTTTGCTGATGGAATCAGATCGGCATTGAATCCTGGCAGAGTGATAGGCTGATTGACGACCAGTTTCATCTCTTCGCCTGGAACGATGGCGGAAATAGAACCTTTTCTCTTCGCCGCACCAATCAGTCCGATAGTGGCACCAATGCCGGCACCAACTCCGACTGAAATTCCGTGTGTGGCGATAGCAGTACCGATGCCACCAAATTGCACCGCCATAATCGCTCCACCGGCAGCGCCAAGACTTACGTGTCCGCTATCTATGAGCAAATGCTTGGCGATCGCTTTCGGTGCAGATTTCTTGCTCGTAATTTGTGCATCAATCGGCACTTCAAGCTGACGATCCGGACTGACTAGTTTGTCGAATTGAACGGTGACGTAACCATCTCTGCCACCACGTCGTTGCGGAGCAGAATCAGTAACAAGACCATGCATGTACCAACCACCCGGCACTGCCACTTCGCTCGGACCATGCACGTTTGATCCGACTCTAACCCAAACTTCATCGCCCTTTCTATTGATCTCAGAATTGATGTTAGCCAGACTTACCAGACTGATTGTGGTGCCTTTCGGTAATTCTTGCGGTTTGTCGTACATCAGCGGCGACTTAGAAAAGGAATGCGTGACACTACCTTTTAAGAGATGTGCTTCTTTTTGCGCACGAGCGGAATCTGCCGCTGTAACTACAGGTGCTTGAGCGGCTGAATCTGCAGAATCTGTTTTGCTTGTATGTACGACTCCGGCTGAACCTGCAGCGCCGCTACCACCGGCGGAAGGATGCTCCGATTGAGTTTGAACTTCGGCAACATTAGTGCCTGCGGCTGCTTTGTTGTCGTGTGACTCGTTCGAGACCGTTGAAGAAGCAGTCCTGGCACCGACTAGCGAGGCTTTCAGCTCAGCAGCGTTGACACCTCTGACTGCAGTTTTCGAGGACTTCCCGTCTGCGGCGATAGCTGGAGACATTCCCCAGAGCAAGCTGTTCAGCAAAGATACTGCGAGGATTTTTCGCGACAACGGCGCGGCAGAAATCAGAAACACGAACCCAAACCTCATGAGCCAATGCGATTTTAGCTCTTCTTCTTGGAAAATAGATTTTTCACTTGCGTTAAAAAACTGCTCTTCGTCTTTGATTGTTCGGCAGTCTTAGTCAGTGCCCGTATCTTCGCCTCTAATATTTTTGCTTCATTATCTTTAGGATTAGCCCTTAATGCCGCTTGCACTTCGGTCATGGCCAGAGTCTTCCAACCACGCGCTATGTAAATTTCAGCAAGCTTATTATGATACCTGGGTTCCTGAGGCAAGAGTCGAATCGCCTCTTTCATGGCTGTTTCAGCCTCTTGATACTTTTTGCGACGGAACAAATCATCGGCGCGGCTGACATGCTTGTTCGCCCACTTAACATTGATATTCTCGTCTTCAACAGCTGCATCCCGACTCGGCATCATCCTTGTCGTATCTTTGCGCTGCTTTGCAGTGAGCTCAGCAGGATCGTCTGCTGCGTCAGTATGCACAGGCGTGCGATTCTTCTTCAATTCGCGCAATGTGTCGTATTCTGAGCGGCGCTGAGCGTCACCGACGATATCATGCGCCCTGGTTACTTTGGCGAACTCTCTCTGAGCCGTCGCACGCTGCTCCGGATCATTGGGAAACCGGTCAGGATGGAGTTTTTTAGCCAGACGCAAGTAAGCCTTACGAATTTCCTCAGGCGGCGCCTCCTGCTCAACCCCTAATATGGCGTAAAAGTCTTCGTCAAACTCCTGCATAGATTCTCGTAGGTAGCGCCAGTTCAGAGACCTGAACTTGTAATCTCATCTGGTAACAGATCATATCTTACGGCTCTTCCGTCCAGAACGATATGGATGTAGACGACAAAAACAGGTTTTATCCTTCCTGAGGAATGCCCAAAAACGGTCAAAAAATCGAACCTATAAATAAATTGTGGAAATTATGAAGGGGCTATCACAACTGCCCCATAATAAATTCTGTGAGGGGCTAAAAGCGCCCACAATTTGGGTGCTTAACCCGATACAGAACCGAGTATTCCATAGTGAAGATGGTGACAAATGAACCTAGATAAATTCACGCACAAAGCGCAAGAAGCCATAACAAATTGCCGCAGTATCCTGGGGCGGTTTGGTCAGAGTCAGGTAACGCCTGAAATCGTGCTCCTGGCGATTTTGGAGCAAGAAGAAGGCGTTGCCAGCAAAATTTTAGAGCGGTTGGACATCAAACCTGCCGTCGTAATTGAAGAAGTAAGCCAATACCTGCAAATGCAGCCGAAAGGCTCTGCAGTCAATATGAGCAAGGACGAAATCCATGTATCAAACAAATTGATGCAGGTTTTGGAAGTTGCAACCAAAGAAGCTGAGCGGCTCAAAGATGATTTCATCAGTGTTGAGCACTTGCTGCTGGCCCTTTCTGATGAAACCAAAAATCAATCCGGAACCATCCTGAAATCGCATGGAGCCACTCGTGATCGCATTCTCAAGGTGCTTACTTCGATCCGCGGTAAGCAGCGCGTCACCAGTCAGGACCCAGAAGCCACATATGAAGCCCTTTCTCGCTACGGCAAAGATTTGACCGAGATGGCGATGAAGGGAAAACTCGACCCGGTCATCGGTCGAGACGATGAAATTCGTCGGGTCATGCAGGTGCTGTCGCGGCGCACGAAAAACAACCCGGTTTTGGTCGGAGAGCCCGGTGTGGGTAAAACTGCGATTGCCGAAGGTCTGGCGCAGCGAATCACCAAAGGCGATGTGCCCGAGGGTCTGAAAGACAAGAAACTGATAGCGCTGGATATGGGCTCTTTGATTGCAGGGGCTAAATACCGGGGAGAATTCGAAGAAAGGCTGAAAGCCGTACTCAAAGAAGTAACCGAGGCACAGGGTCAAATCATTCTTTTCATCGACGAATTGCACACCGTAGTGGGAGCAGGTTCGAGCGGTGAAGGTTCGATGGATGCAGGCAACTTGCTCAAACCGCCACTGGCGCGCGGTGAGTTGCACTGTATTGGTGCCACCACCCTCGATGAGTATCGCAAGCACGTCGAAAAAGACCCGGCGCTGGAGCGGCGTTTCCAGACCGTGTTAGTCGATGAACCATCAGTCGAGGAATCAATCTCGATTCTGCGCGGCTTGAAAGAACGATACGAAGTTCATCACGGAGTTCGCATCAAAGACTCTGCACTGGTGGGCGCAGCCGTTCTGTCTGACCGCTACATCACCGACCGCTCTCTGCCCGATAAAGCAATCGACCTGGTCGACGAAGCAGCAGCCCGTATGCGAATCGAAATTGATTCGATGCCTACAGAGCTGGATGAACTGGAACGCAGACGCGTACAGCTCGAAATCGAACGCGAAGCGCTCAAGAAAGAATCTGATGTAGCTTCGAAAGATCGGCTGGAGCGCCTGGAAAAGGAGCTAGCCGACTTGAAAGAGCGAGCTGACATGCTGCGAGCTCAATGGCAGACTGAGAAAGAAGCCCTCAACCGGGTGCAAGCTCTGAAAGCTGACATCGAGCAGACCAACTTCGAAATCGAACGCGCCGAGCGTGAAACCGACCTGCAGAAAGCAGCCGAGCTCAAGTACGGCAAATTGATCGAACTCGATAAGCAGTTGAAAAAGGAAGAAGAAGTCTTCAACCACAAAAAGGGAAGCAGGCTTCTTAAGGAAGAAATCGACGAAGAAGACATTGCTGAAATCGTCTCAAAATGGACGGGTATCCCTGTAACCAAGCTGCTCGAAGGCGAAGTACAAAAATTGCTTCACCTGGAAGAGCACTTGCACCAGCGTGTTATCGGACAAAACGAAGCCATCGAAGTAGTGTCAAATGCGGTGCGCAGAGCGCGAGCCGGATTAAAAGACCCGAATCGCCCGATCGGCAGTTTCCTCTTCCTTGGACCAACCGGGGTAGGAAAAACGGAGCTTGCCAAAGCCCTGGCCGAATACCTCTTCGATGACGAAAATGCGATGGTTCGCATCGACATGTCTGAGTATCAAGAGCGCCATACAGTCGCCCGATTGATAGGTGCGCCTCCTGGATATATCGGATTCGATGAAGGCGGTCAGTTGACCGAAGCGGTGCGAAGACGGGCATACTCATGTGTGCTTTTTGATGAAATTGAAAAGGCTCACAGTGACGTATTCAACGTCTTGCTGCAAGTTTTGGATGAAGGTCATTTGACCGACTCGAAAGGTCGCCACGTCGACTTCAAGAATACGGTTCTGGTGATGACTTCGAACATAGGCAGCCAGCACATTCTCGACTATCAGTTGAAAGCGGCGGTGCAGGGCGATGAATGTTATCCTGAGATGAAAGATAAGGTTATGGGTGCTTTACGCGAGCACTTCAAGCCTGAGTTCTTGAATAGAATCGATGAGACAGTCGTTTTCCACGCTCTCACACCGGAAGAACTGAAGCAGATAGTCAACATCCAGTTGAAGATACTGAACAAGAGATTGGTCGACCGCAAGATCATATTGGAACCGACCGATGCCGCCTGCGATTGGCTGGCACGCACCGGCTACGATCCTATATATGGTGCGCGACCGTTGAAGCGATTGATTCAGAAAGACATCGAGAACCCGCTCGCGCTGCGTATGCTGCAAGGCGATTTCATGGATGGCGATCGCATTCAGATCGACTCGAACGGCGACGGGCTGACATTCAGCAAGCAACCATCTCTGGTGGCTGTTGGATGATCACCGAGGCTGACCGTAGCGCAAAAGGCTGACCGTAGCGCAAAAGGTTGACGTTGAACACGAGAAGGTGGTTGTTTCGCAAAGAAACAACCACCTTTTTAATCGCGATGGTCCGATTCAGGCATCTCTATATCGGGAATCTGAGCATCTCCCGTAACATCCCAGGTCATTTCAGTGACCTCCTCAAGCTCGGGATAGCGCTTGTTAGTGAGCTCGATTTTCTTGTGCCCGGGCGTGAGAATCATTGTAAAGGCGCCGTTTTTGCCGGTTATAGCCAGACCACCGTCATAGACTTTCTTACCTTCTGCATTGGTATCAACAGAGTAGGCGCGCATTCCAATTCCTTTTAGTCCACGCTTCCCGGAAGTCACCCTTCCCGTGATCGTAAAGCCACGCTGCAGGTTGAGAATAAAGTTGCGGTTGGAATCACCCGGAATATTCTCAATGACGGCACAAGCGTAGTGCGTGTCCAAATTAGGCAAAACCTGCAGAATACACTTTCGACACTGCGTATGTTTGAAACTGAATCCGCCGCGTTCGCCGGTCACGCCCTGCGCCAGCTGAACACCAGTCTGATTCAAAAGAATCACCTGAACACCAGGCATAGGCTTCTTACCGTTGGCGGTGCTGACCGTACCGGAAATAATCGGCGTCGGTTCGTCTTCCGAGAGAGCAGGCGCCGTTGTAAGCAGCCCTAAAAACAAGAGTGGTATCAATACGTTTTTCAAGTTGATCGTTCACCAATTGCTCGAAGAACATCCATTGTACTTAAATTTTGCAGCTGCTTCACGACATTGATGAAATGCTGCACAGTACGGTCCTCCACCCCTCTCTCGAGAAACCACGTCAGGCAGATTGCGGCAGCTACTTTCATATAAGGAATCAATAGGTCAGGTCGAAAAGGCAAAGCATCAAATCGCGGCAGGACATCCATCAGATATCCCTTCAAAAATGACTGCATTTTTGCCAGGTCGATCGCACCATCGGTATTAACGATTTGAGACTCAGCAGCGGGTTGGGTTTGCGGCCACTGCGTACAAAACATAATCAATGCATAGGCCAGATCGTACAACGGAGGCTCAACACTGAGATACTCAAAATCGATAACAGCCACTGCTTTTCCGGCAGAGAAAAGAATATTGCCTGGATGAAAATCACCATGTATCAATTGGTACTCTGCAAGGTAATCATTTGGTTTGCGCTCAGCAAGACGATCAGTTAGTTTGCCCTCAATTGAAAAATCAAGCGAGCCTCCGCCCCTGCAAATTTGCGCCACTGCATCTGATACCAGAGCAACGACATTATCTGCATCCCTGGCAACCCCCTGGTTGCCCGACAACGCCTGAGCGAAACGCTCTACGAGACCAGCACAAACAGAATTTTCAAAGGTTTTCGATGCGATTGACAATGAAATTGTCGAGCTTTGCCCTCCAAATTGCTTCAGCGCACAATGAAGTTGATAAAGAGCGACGCCTGCTTGCTCACACGCCTGCACTGACCAGGTCGGTTTCGTCCATTCAAATGCCGGCTCAGCCTCGATATAGGAAGAAAGCCACCATTTGCCCTCTTCAGTTTGATAAAAGCTTTCACCGTTCTTTGTTTTGATGATTCGCTGAGTGAAAGAAATATTGCGCTGTTCAGACCAGCTCAGGAACTGATTATGTAAATTGATCGCGGCACTTGCGTCCGTGCGAAAAGGTCTTAAAACGTAGGAGTCGTGTGCCGTAACGAGGCGGTAGACGCTATCGGAACCAGCAGCATGCGATCGCACCGACGGCATCAGGTAGACATTCAATATTTCCGGCAACTCATAATGCTGCTTGATTGTGTCAACTAGTGTGCCGAAGAGAGAGATTGTTGACATTCCTTGCCGCCGTTCTTGTAATATAAAATGAGCGCTTCCGGCGCTCGACTGACTCGCGCAAAACGCAACTGCTCGTCAATTGCGTCTCCAGGACCGGCCACATTATGACACTCAAAATCGGTTCCATGACTTTGAAGAGTCGTGTCTACGTGCCTCCAATGGCTGGAGTCACTGACATCGTCTTTCGCGACATCGTCAGGAGCGTTGACAGTGAGTGCATGTTATCGACCGAAATGGTCTCCAGCCGCGCTTTAATGAATCGCCCCGAGTGCAGAATAATGGATCTGTGCGACGACGAGCGACCGATCGGCATTCAAATTTTTGGACACGAACCAGACGTGATGGCGAGCGCAGCGCGTATGGCGGAGGCGAAAGGCGCAGATTTCGTCGACATCAACATGGGCTGCCCTGTGCCCAAAATCACAAAAGGTAAGGACGGCTGCGCCCTCATGCGCGAGCCCGATCTGGCCAGAGAAATCGTTCAAACTGTGCGATCAGCTATTTCGATTCCCGTATCAGTCAAATTCAGACTGGGATGGGATGATGATTCACGCAATGCGGTTGAATTTGGCGAGATGCTGGAAGGCGCTGGAGCCTGTGCTGTCACAGTACACGGCAGAACACGCCAACAGCTTTACTCCGGAAAGGCAGATTGGTCGTGGATAGGCAAAGTAAAACAAGCTCTGTCGATTCCGGTTTTCGGAAACGGCGATGTGTTCGAACCTGAAGATGCTGTCAGACTGCTGGAAATCACAGGTTGCGACGGTGTGGCTGTGGCGCGCGGCACACTTGGTAATCCATGGCTGATCGCACGAATCACCAAGTACCTGGAGACAGGCAAGCTTGATGAAGCCCCTGAAGAAGTCGATAAATTGATGGTCGCCTACAGCCATTGCCTGGGTCTGATCAACTATAAAGGTCCACGCATAGGCGCTAATGAATCACGCCGACACATGACGCACTACACCAAAGGCATCGTCGGTAGTGCGCCATTCCGAGCCCGGCTAACTCAAATTGCAAACGCCGCCGAAGCCGCTGTCATCCTTGCTGAACTGGCGGAAATGGTGGCAGGAACTGATGGTAAAAAACGATTTCTACTTCATGTAGAGCAGGCAAATTTCCAGCAACGAGAACATCCACGCAAATGGAACGGCGATGGCGAAAGCAGTGTCGAGACCCCAGTTGATGGGCGCTCCCTCTCTCCAGTCGCAGTACCATAGAATTCCGTTCACGAAAGGTGTCGTAATCCAGCCCATGACGCCGGATAGAAGTGCAAGCATAAGTAAGATAAGCCAGGGATCCATCTTATTCTCAGCCGTTGCGGGAACCAGTCAGCCTTTTCCAGGCTTCAGAGAAAATATAAGACAGCTTCACTCGTTTGACAACGGGATTTCTCCCACGGTGAACAGACTGAGATTATTTAAAGCTATTACGAGACCCTCACTGGGCGAGGCACAGCGTCGAGGGTAACAGGGAAATCAGACAACAACAGCCCGAATTCCTTGTGGGGCAATGATTTGCGGAGATACTGAAGTCGCGACTAGTAGATCGCGTAACCAGACGGTGAAATCAAGATGTTGCCGTCGTTTTCAGCAGCAACCATTTGCAAGGCTTGAATCACGGCATTCGTCGCTTTGTGCTGATCGCGAGTTTCGTTCTTGATCTGCTTGGCGCGCTGTGCCACCTTGAGAACCAGTTCATAACGGTTCGTGTCTTTGTCCAGGAGTTGATCCAAAATTCTAGTAGTGCTCATCTGAAGCCCCAGGTGCCTTTGTTTCTCGTATACGACACCTTTCAGCATACACTATATGCGTCAGATTTTTGACAGCTTCATCAATGTTGTCATTTACAACTTCATAATGGAACAGCCCCCGCTCGCGCATTTCCTGCCTTGCTTTGTGCAGGCGAAGCTGTATTTTGGCGGGGCTTTCAGTGCCTCGCCCCTTCAAACGACTTTTCAATTCATCAAATGACGGCGGTGACAAAAAGATAAGTACAGCCTGGGGAAAGCGATCGCAAATCTGTTTTGCGCCGTCCACTTCGATTTCAAGAATTACGTCAGTACCGGCATGATCGCCTTCTTCACTTCTCTTGACGCGAAGTTGTTCTTCCACCCACTTGCGAGGCGTGCCGTAAAAATTGCCCGAATACTCAGCCCACTCCATGAACTCGTGATTCTCAAGCATCTCGGCAAACTTCTCGTCGGTGACGAAGAAGTAATCAATACCGTCCTGTTCCCCGGGTCTCATAGCACGTGTCGTTGCCGAAACCGATTTAGCCAGGTTCGGTACGTCGTCGAGCAAACGCTGCACGACTGTCCCCTTTCCAACTCCGGAAGGTCCGGTTATGACAATCAAATTTCCCTTTGGCAGTCGTTTCACTGGTCCAGCTCCAAAACCCGCATCTCTGGCGACTCGAGGAGCCTGGCCAGTCTCTGAAGGGGAGTCTTTTTTAGAACTATGCGTTTTGTTTGGAATAACTCGTGGGTTCATAGTTTGCGGTTTCTATTTTTTCTGAATTAGGCTATATTTATGCGCTAGCGCAGTTTCTAGACCTTTAGCTCTACTACGCTGGTTCTGAATTTGCGCATGTACGGCGCAGTTCGTGCTATTCGCTTCGTCCGATTTCTCCTGCTCTAATTAAACCCGACCAAGAGAAGCCATGCAACCATTCGACGCCCTGACAATGAGGGCTGTTCTCAGCGAAGCTAAACCGCTATTGATAGGGCGCAAGGTAGACAAAGTCTATCAAAACGCCAGAGATGAAATTGTGTTTTCCATGCGCGCAAAAGCAGGGATGACGAACTTATTGTTGTCAGCCCAGTCTGCTTACGGTCGCATTTGCCTGGTGCGCCAGGCGCAACTTAATCAGAGCGACAAACCAAAACCGAACCATTCACAATCCCAATTCCTGCTTCTACTACGGCGACATCTGACAAGCTCCACACTGGTAGGCATTGAACAACCCACTGGCGAGCGCACGGCTGATCTGATTTTCTCGTGTACAGATGAAGTCGGAGGTACGTCCCTGAAGATTCTCACCGCTGAAGTAATGGGGCGACACAGCAACTTGATCTTCTGGGATAAGAATACGGAAAAAATTCTGACGGCTTCGCATGTGGTGACACAAGAAATGAGTCGCCAGAGAGAAGTGGCAGCCGGACTGAGATTTGTTCGTCCACCAAAACAAGACAAGCCCAATATTTTCACCGTGTCAAAAGAAGACTTCTTCGCCAGGGCAGATGACTTGATTGAGAAAGTTCAACAAGATGTGGGCGCCCCTTTGATTGCGCCCACAGTAGAACAGTGGCTAATCACAACATTTACCGGATTGGGACGCCAGCTTTCGGAAGAATTAGTAGCCAGCACAGGTCTGAAGAGTTCTATTCAAGAAGCCGTAAAAGACAGTAACTTCAAGACTATTTTGTGGGAAAAATCTCTGGCGCTGCAGACGACTGATCACTTCAAACCGGCAATGAGACTCGACTTAAGCCGCTACACAGTACTGTCGTGGTGGGCAGGAGTTGAAGACGAATCGGTCTGGCGTCCGTTTCCCAGCGCCAACGACATGGTTGATGAATACTATAAATCAGTGGAAAACCGAGAGCAGTTTCAACAATTACGCGAACGCCTGCGCTCAGAGCTGAAAAATGAAATTGAGAAACTAGAGAACCGCATCTCTGCAGCATCTCAACACGTTACAGCAGCAGAAGATCTGGATCAGCTGAAACGCTCCGGTGATTTGATTTTGGCCCATCTAAACGAAATAAAGCCTGGTCAGGAAACACTGCAATGCGCAAATTTGTACGGCGAGAACGGTGCCACACAAACAATCAAATTGAATCCCAATCTGAACGGATCGCAGAACGCGCAATTTTTCTATCGGCAGTTTGCCAAAAGCAGATCGAGGTTGACTGCCGCCTCAGCGGCGTGCGCAGAAGCAACAAAGCGCCTGGAAACAGTGCGCGGTCAATCTGAAGCTGTAGAGCGTGCTGCAGACAGCGAGGAATTACGCCGGCTAAAAGACAATTTGATCGGGCGAAAACAGAGTGAGCTCCCCAAAACCGCCCCTGCAAAACCAAACGATAAGAAAAAATCGAAAGCGAAAATATTGAGTTTGACGTCATCAGACGGATGGACAATCTATGTCGGACGCAACCGACATGAGAACGACCAGCTTCTGAGCAGACTGGCACAGCCAAACGACCTCTGGCTTCACGTGCTTGGACAGGGGGGCGCTCATGTTCTGATTAAGGTACCCGCATCCAAGCAGGAGCCGCCCTTGAACACTATCAAAGAGGCAGCTCAAGTAGCGGCGCGTCTATCGAAAGCCTCGACCGGCAGCAAAGTTCGAGTGGTTTACACACAATGTAAACATGTAAAAAAGCTCGGCAAAGACAAACCCGGTCTGGTCAGATACGAAAACGAAAAGACGCTTGAAATCGATACTTCCACGCCCATGCCGAAGTGTATGAAGACGCTCTTCAGCAATTAACTCGCGCGTTACGAATCAGTACCGCTGACAGTTCATTGTGCAATAATCGCCACATCTCAAATTTTGCAAAAGGAACTTAGGCATGCCTCGTGTCGTGCGTTTTCATAATTTCGGCGGACCGGAAGTACTCAAAATAGAAAATATTGAGATTGACGAACCCGGCGAAAATGAAGTCAAAATCAAAGTAGAAGCAATTGGTCTGAACCGTGCTGAAATTGTATTTCGAGAAGGTAAGTATCTCGAACGCGACGTCGACTTCCCAAGCAGAATTGGTTACGAAGCAGCTGGAGTTGTCGAAGCAGTCGGCGCAAAAGTGACCAACTGTAAGGTGGGAGACAAGGTCAGTACGATTCCATCGTTCTCGATGGCCAAATATGGCGTCTATGGAGATACGGCAGTCGTTCCCGCAACAGCAGTAGCACACTATCCAGACCATCTCAGTACACACGAAGCAACGTCCATCTGGATGCAATACCTGACCGCTTACGGAGCACTGATTGAATTCGGGAATACCCAACCAGGCGACTTTGTAGTAATCACAGCAGCCAGCAGTAGTGTCGGGTTCGCTGCAATTCAACTTGTCAAAGAGATAGGCGCCACTTCAATTGCCACCACGCGCAGTGCGGCAAAAAAGCAAGCGCTGCTCGATGCCGGAGCCGATCACGTAGTCGTTACAGACGAAGAAGATCTGGAAAGACGGGTTCATCAAATCACCAAAGGGAAAGGCTCGCGCGTAATCTTCGATGCGGTTGCCGGTACATTTTTGAAAGATCTTGCAGACCTGGCTGCACCGGAAGCCACGATCTTTATTTACGGAGCCCTGAGCATGATGCCAACACCATTCCCGCTCATGATGGCTTTGAAGAAAGGACTGGTAATCCGCGGCTATACACTGTTTCAAATAACGGGCAGACCGGACCGACTTGAGCGGGCGAAAAAATATGTTATTGACGGTCTCACATCAGGCAAGCTCAAACCTGTGCTGGATAAGACTTTTACACTAGACCAGATCGCCGAAGCGCACCGGCATATGCAGTCGAACGAACAGATCGGCAAAATAATCGTCTCTGTCAATTAACCAGCAAACATAATAAGAGAGCCGACATTTCTGCCAGCTCCTTACTTGCCCAAACTTGCGGGACCAGCCCGAAATGCTTTCTATGGTCCGTATAAATTGCGGAAATAAAAGTGGTTGGAGAGACTGTCAACCGTCTGACGCACCATATTAGGTGCTACAGCCTGCTCTCGCAGTGTGCCGGAATTACCGTCGCGCCAGATTTTATGCGCTCCGTTTGAATCGAACTCAACACCTACCTCAGGCACGTTGGGGTTGATGTAATCAAACTTGCGCACGCTCAACATCTGATTTCGATCATTGGAAACATACTCTGTAGTTCCCTCATAGACGTTGACGCTCGAGCCGATTACGGCACGCGGACCAATGGCGCCGGGCTGATCCGCTTTATAGTGATCGATGCGACTGTGCATCAAACCGTAGTTGTCTTTCGAATAACTGATTTGATACTGTCCGGCGTAAATCATCTGTTTGTCGCCCCAGTAATACTCGAGGACGTTGATCGGATTACCTTCTTTATTGACACCAACCGCGAACACATTTCCTTTCTGCTCAGGACCGGGTCTCAAGTTGCGATTGCCGTACTCCGCTCTGGGCTGGCTCATGTCGCTGTCACCCATGAGCATCCAGTGATCGATTTTTGCAAGCGCTTGTGGTGCCACTTCAACTAATGGAAGTTGACCTGGCAATACATTCTCTTTCGCTCTGCTGTTGTATGTTCTAGTGAACATCTCCCACAAGACCCGCGGACCGCCGCCCATGGAACTGATCACTGCACCGGTCATGCGCGCATCCGGACCGATGCCACCTGGATACTCGGGAGCAGGGCGAGAAGGATCGCCGCGCAAAACCGGAACATCGGGTCGACGAAGCTCAGGTTGTGTTTGAAGTCGAGGCTGTGTTTGAAGTTGAGGCAGAGTCTGAACTTGAGGCCCGAACTGCCGTTGCGGCGCAAATTGGCCGGTCTGATTGTGACCGGTAATTTCAGTAAATGGTCGAACCCCTTTCGTCCCGTCAAAGGCACCAAAATTGGTACTATGAAACTGCGAATTTTGAGTTGCCGATCCTGGCGCCCCGACATTGTCAAAAGCCGCTGCCGACTGATTGGCTGCAGCTTGCCGTCGCTGCTCTGCAAGTCTGTCGGACGGGCTGGGTGCTGACGCAATCTGATCTATGAACTTGTAAGAAAGTTCTTCTTGCAGCCTAGTCCATTGTGATTGTTTTTGGTCGTGGCTTCCGAAACCATCGGAAGGACCACGCCAAGCAGGATCGCCCATGAGCGGTACCTAGATTTGCGGGGGAAGAGATTATGTCGCTGAAGTCGACACCATAGTATGACCGCGCTAGCGATTTCACAATCGTGTTTCCACGCATAAGAGCGGCCATTTTCTGGCAAATCAGACCAGGCCGCTTAAAAGAAGAACTGGTGGCACCTGGAAAAAAAATGCTGGACACATTAATTGCCTGGTACTATACTTACGTATGTGCCTTGAGGAGATTTTATGTCTGACTTTGATGGAAACGCTGTCCTGGCCGGTCTGCCGCCCAGACAGAGGGATGTTGTCCACCACATTATTAACCTCACAGAAGAACACGGTTATCCACCAACTCTGGCGGAGCTTGCAGCGGCATTAGGGTTAAAAAATCGGATGACTGTGCACCAGCACGTCGCCGCCTTGAAGAAAAAGGGACTTGTTCACTGGGAGCCAGGACTGAACCGTTCGTTAAAAGTGGTTGGTGAAGCGCAACAATTTCTACAGAAAGAGCGTTCCTCCCATTCCAGCTCCCGCTCGAACTCAAGCTCAGTTATCGACCTGGACTCCAAACGTCCGGCCGGTCTACCTCTGGCTGGCACGATCGCTGCCGGTCGACCAATCGATGCAGTGCAGTCAGACGAATATCTGGAAATCGACCAGAAATATAGTGATGACGGCTGTTACGCGCTGAAAGTCAAAGGCGATTCAATGATTGAAGACGGCATATACGACGGTGATTACGTCATCATCAAACCAAATCCATCCCCGCGAAATGGCGAAGTTGTAGTCGCTTTGCTGGAAGATGGATCTGCCACGTTGAAGCGCTTCTTCAAAGAAAAGAATGGCTATCGATTACAACCAGCCAATAGCGAGATGGAACCAATTTTTGTTGATTCGGCAAGCGAGCTGCAAATACAGGGAAGCGTCGTCGGGCTCTTCAGAAAACTTTAGTTCAAAGAAAACTGCTAAGTCGAGGCGATCCTAGAGGATGTTTTGACCTAAAGCTGACAGAATCAGCCCTGTGGCCAGATCAGCCGTCTTATTGCGGGTGTCTTTGGCTGGATTCAGCTCAACGATGTCGATTGAACGAATCAAACCAGTTTCAGCAAGCAATTCCAGGGCCAGATGACTTTCTCTGTAACTCAAGCCGCCGCTCGAAGGAGTGCTTACGCCAGGGGCGACTTGCGGGTCGATAGCGTCAATATCAAACGATACGTGCAAGCCGGCAATGTCGTTTCCGACTGCACTCAGAGCTAAGTCTGTTACTTTGCCCAGACCGAGGTGATCGATGTCGCGCATCGTAAACGCTGTGACACCAGTTTTGGTGATAATTTCGCGCTCCGGTGCGTCAATAGCGCGAATTCCTACGAGTACGGACTTATCACTTTCTACCTTGGGCGAAAAACCACACAAATTGACGAGACGAGGGTCACCCTGTCCAAGTGACACCGCAAAAGGCATACCGTGGACATTGCCACTGTCACTGGTGTCAGGCGTGTTAATGTCACCATGAGCATCAAACCAGATCAGACCGAATTTCTGGTTCGATTTACGGAAGTGATTGGAAACACCGGCAATACTACCGATAGCTAAGCTGTGGTCGCCCCCGATTGTTATCGGAATAGTTCCGGCTACTAGAGCCTCTTCAACCGCATCGGCCACAGCTTGACTGACTTCAGCGATCTCAGGCACACACTTGGCAGTGCTGTTTTTGTCCCACCAGCAAACTGAATGGGGCACGTTGATATCAACTTCTCTGGCCACTCTGAACCCGATTTTTTCAATCTTTGCAGCGACATCGGCGACCTTCATGGCAGCCGGTCCCATGCTCACGCCCCTGTGAGAACCACCAAGATGGAGCGGCACATAGATCAAAGTCACGGCCGTAGCCAGATTTGGTCCACTCTGCCTATGCCTGTGAAGTTCCTTACTCGTTGTAACCGCTGGTGCAGACTTGATTTCAGGTGTCACTGTTTATTCCTTTCGTCGACTATGGTGCTACCGGTTGGTAAATCACCGACGGGCCAATCGAGAGCTCGCATTACACATTGTGTGCTTGCTTCGAATGTGAGCCTCTGTCAGATGCCTACTAGTGTATAATCTTCGGATACATTTTGTCTTTGCCAGCGCGACAGAATGCCGAAGTAAAAGAGTTTTCTGATTATTCAGACTCAAACGCTTGGCAGCATGCAACTTGGTGCAAATTCTTGACCTGGTGCTAATGGAGGTTATCGACGTGTTTCGGCCACTCATCAAAGTCCTTTTTCTGGGTCGGGCAGCTTTCGAAGTCGGACGTGAACGCATAGAAGATGCGCTCGACTCAGTCACCGCAAGAGCCGGCGAAGTCAAGTCGAAAGAAACTGACAGAGTCGAGGAAGCAAAAGAGAAAATCAAAGAAGTCGTTGGTGAAGTTTCGCAGCATATCTGGCAGCGCTCAGAAGTTATCGAAAACCAGATGAAGGAAAAAATCCGCCGGCAAGTTGCCGACTTCTCGCTCGGCGCCCTCGGCGACACCACCGAAATCAACGAGTTGCGTGCTGAAATCGCGACACTACGTGCTGAAATAGCTGAGTTAAAAACAACCAGAACGCCCGTCTAGTCTGGATAATGGGCACCCCAAGACCTGCAGAATTACCCAACTCAGACCAATGAAAGTGTAGTGGCAACTGAGATCCGCGCCCAAGTCCCGTACATGACCGACAGCACTCCACCAGAACTGAACCCAGAACTGGAATCGGCTGTGCCGCTTTCACCGCTCGTGCTGGACAGCTCGACTAACCTTACTGCAGCAAAATCAACCGACTCCAAAAACAAATTTTCCACGTCGTCGAGCGGTGGGCTGCAGTACGATTCGAGCCTCGCTGACGCCTCCGTGAGATTTCGCAATCTCGTCACGGACAAGCGCTTCTGGAAGATGGCGAAAACGCTTGCAAGCTTCAGCTTCGAAGCCTTCTCAGACCGCATCAAACCCAAATTCAGCAAGTCTGAATTGAAGCGGCGGCGGGCTGTCAGATTGAGAGAAGCCCTGGTAGAACTGGGTCCAACCTTCGTTAAATTAGGTCAGTTTTTATCAGTTCGCCGCGACTGCTTGCCACTCGAAATTGCCGATGAACTCTCGCTCCTTCAAGACAAGGTGCCGCCATTTCCTATCGATCTGGTGCGCAGCACAATAGAAAGCGATCTGGGAGCGTCGCCGGAACAGGTTTTCGTCAGCTTCGATCCTCAACCAATCGCTTCGGCGAGCATCGGACAGGTGCATCGCGCCACTTTAAAAGATGGGCATTCGGTGGTCGTCAAAGTTCAACGCCCCGATCTTTCTCAACTCTTCTACAAAGACCTCGGTTATATGCGCCGCCTGGCCAGATGGGGACTTTTGATCCGCCCTCAAGGTCAGTGGGATTCATGGCTTGCATTATCAGACGAATTTGGCAAAACGCTCTTCCAGGAAATCAATTACATCCAGGAAGGAAGAAACGCCGACCGCATCAGACATGTCTTGCGCAACCATCAGTCGATGATTGTGCCGAGGGTGTTCTGGAAGTTTACGGGTCGGCGAGTACTTACCCTGGAATATCTTCCCGGCACCAAAATCGACAAAGTCGCTGAGCTTGAACAGAAAGGGATCAACCTGGGCAAACTTGGCAACGAGCTAGTCAATGGATATCTCGAGCAAGTCTTGATGCATGGATTTTTCCACGCTGACCCACATGCAGGAAATCTCTCGGTAAACGATGAGGGCAAAGTCATCATTTATGACTTCGGCATGATGGGCGAAATAAGTGAAGCTCAAAGAGAAGCAATCACCGGGTGCATCGCAGCGGTGATAAAACGAGACACCCCCGAACTGATAAAGCATCTGACCGCCCTGGGCATCATCAAACCAGAGGCTAAGAGCGGTCCAGTGACAAGAGCTCTGGAACCGTTTCTCGAATACTATTCAGGCAAAGAGCTTCGCGATCTTGACTTCAGTGCGATCGAACACGATATCGATCAGATAGCTACTGATAAAGCCCTGACAATGCCACCAAATCTCGCCTACCTGCTGCGCTCAGGTACGACAATTGAAGGCATAGCCCGTACTTTGCGCCCTAATTTCAGCTTCGTCGAAGCGGCTAAGCCTGCTTTGAAGAAGTGGATTCTCAGCCGTCCGGCCAATGCCGCAACTTTGCTGAAAGTTATTTTCAATATCTCGGATGACAAGCTGCTCAAGCTAACTGCCGGAAAAAATAAAAACGGTGCTCGCGCCGAGGCAGAAGAAGTTAAATTTGCTGCAGCGAATCTTCAAGAAGTTAGTGATTTGAAGGCTAAAGTTTACTTACTGGAAACGCAAATAAAAGCGCAGGAGCATAAAACACGGCAGCTGATCAGCTTTTCCCTCTGGCTCTTGGCGTTTCCGCTGATCATTGCGACTTTTGCCAATATTCCAGAATATAGGAGTTATGCCAACTATTTTTTGATTGGAAATGGTGTAATGGGGGCAATAATAATGTGGCATTTGGTAGCACCGGAAAGCTTGGTAAGACGCTCCAAGAATTCCGGTCAATCAAGGGGGCAACGGAGATAAACGATGCTGAAATGGCGTGCGGCTGCACGGACTGATGCGGGTTGCCAGCGTCAGAGGAACGAAGATAATTACTACGTAAGCCCAGATAATCGGGTTTTTGCGGTTGCTGACGGTATGGGCGGCGCGGTTGGTGGCGCGAAGGCAAGCAAGCTTGCTGTCGAAGCCATTGAAAAGCGCTGGAAAGAGACGCCACCGCCTTCTTCTGATCGCGAATCCATTCAAAAATGGTTACTTGAAACCGTCACCCAGGCCAACCAATCTGTTTGGCACGAAGCCGAGGAAGACTCGACTGTAAGGGGTATGGGAACCACCGTGGTAGTAGCGGTGCAGGGCGATGACAATTACCTCGAAATCGCGCATGTGGGCGATTCCCGAGCTTATCTATTGAGAGACGGCAAACCGACCCTCCTCACCAACGATCACTCGGTCGTACAGGAGATGGTTAGAGCCGGACGCTTGACAGAAGAGCAGGCCAGAATCAACCCTTACAAAAACTTAATCACGCGCTGCCTGGGTCATGAGGAAAAGGTCGAAGTCGATCAAACTCCTGTTGAGCTGAAGCGCGGTGATTGGATCGTTCTCTGTTCTGACGGCTTGCCGACGGTGCTTAGAGACGAGCAGATCTGCGACGTTGTCAGCACGACGCATGAACCTGATGGGGTTTGCGAAGAGCTGGTCAAACTAACGCTGGACGGCGGTGCGCCGGACAACGTTACAGTCGTTGTAGTGAACTATTTCGACGATTCTGACAACGGAAACAAGTAGAAGTTCATGTCAATGAGCGGCAAACAATGCGCACGTTGCGGTGGGGCGATCGACCCTGATGGCAGGTGCACCGTTTGCGGCATCACGCAACCGGTGGGCGTCGGTTCGAATCCTGGTCAGGGACCGGGCAACGATTTGAACGGCGCTCAGGGTCAGAGTCAAGGTGGCGCTGAACTCTACGGGATGCAAGGAGGCGGCGCTCGACGCGAGTCGAAACAGTCGCGACCAGCATTCTTGTTCAATAAACTGACTAATGACCGCTTTGCCCTGACTCAATCAGTCAGTAAAATCGGACGCGACCAAACCAACAATATCTCGCTCACAGCCGACCACTATATATCTCGCCACCACGCCTGGGTGCTGCAAATGCAGGGCGGTTTCTGGGTGGAGGACCTGGGCAGTACCAACGGTACGCTTCTAAACGGTGAGATTCTTACCGAGCGTAGACAAATTTTCCCAGGCGATCGAATTACATTCGGCAAAACCGAAATGATCTTCGTACTGGAATAGCAATGACTGGCGATTTTGGTCGGTACAAAATTCTCGCTGAAATTGGGCGAGGAGGAATGGGCATCGTCTACCAGGCGCTCGATCAGCGTGACAACACGCTGGTGGCTATCAAGCAGCTGGTCATGACAAATATCGACCCGGCCAAAGAACAAGAGTTTCGCGACCGTTTCAAACGCGAGGCGGCTACGGCGTCTCGATTGAAACATCCCAACATTGTCACCGTATATGATGTCTCGACTGATTCCGGCACATATTTTTATGTCATGGAGTATCTGGAAGGACACAGCTTGAGAAAAGAGCTTGAACTCAAAGGCGGGCGCCTGACACCGCAACAATACTGGCCCATTTTTGCTCAGGTCGTGGAAGGACTGTCCTTTGCCCACAGTATGAATGTAGTGCATCGCGATGTGAAGCCAGACAACATCTTTCTGCTCAACGATGGGCGAGTAAAAATAACCGACTTCGGCATCGCTCGCTCTGCTGATGACTTTGAACAGACAAACTTGACGAAAACCGGCGTCATGATGGGCACTCTGGCTTACGTCTCGCCTGAGCAACTGCAAGACGCAAAAAACGTCGATCATCGCGCCGACATTTTTTCTCTCGGTGTTGTCAGTTACGAGTCATTGTCAGGAGTGGTACCATTCACCGGCGATGGTATCGCCCAGACAATCGTCAAAATCGTTTCACAAGAAGAAAAGCCGCTCCACATCTTGATTCCATACATCAATCTGGAAACCTCCGCAGCGGTGACAAAAGCACTGCGAAAGCGAGCAAGAGAAAGATTTCGTTCGGTTAAAGAATTCGCCAGGGACTTTCAAAAATCACTTGGCGATCAAGCCGCTGACATTTCCTCGATCGCACCGGTCTCAATGCCGGCACCCGGCTCAGGAGGCGGACATAACACTGACCCGGGCGGGTACCAGCTGCCTGAAAGCATTCGTCAGTTGCGTAATCAGAGTGCTCAAACAGATCACAATACTCCCACTGATTTCGGTCAAAGAACCAACTATGTCGGTGAAATTGACACAGCCCAAACGATTGCACCAACATCTGCTCTCAATTTCAAGGCTCCGGAAATTTCGCTCAAAAGCCGCGCTGCACCAGCTCCGCAAGAATCGCGGCCAAGCAAACCAATCCACATTTTTGATACTCATGGCAAGAACCAGGCCAAACTCGTAGAACCGTCTGTGGTTTGCTACAGATCTGGACGTGTCATCGTCGGCGATACCGCAACTCGTAAAGTGCACGTCTATTCATTCGAAGGACGCTGGGTTGGAGACCTGGTCGTCACAGATACCGACACTAAAACACGTGGCGGCTCTCTCACCAAACCTAGTGGCATAGCGATCGACTTGAAGGGGCGAGTATATGTCGTCGACAGCAGCGATCCATACGTGCGTGTATTCGACAGCAAGGGCGTATTCGTCAAAGAATTTTGCAACATTCAGGGCAAAGAGGGCGGATTACAAGGGATTGCCGTAGACTCGACCGGTCTGATTTATCTTTCAGATATAACCAACGCTTGCATTCAGGTTTTTCAATCTGAACTGGGTCTGTGGATGCGCAAAATCGATTGTAAAGGCAAAACCGAGTCCGATTTGCAACTGCCGTCAGGCATCGCCATTGATCGCGCCAACCAACTGTACTGTGCTGACTACGGTGCCTCCCGGATTTTCGTATTCAATAAGTCAGGCAGCTTGCTGCGCTCATTTGGCAGCAAAGGCAACGGGCCAGGCCAGTTCAACGTTCCAAGAAGCGTCGCCGTCGATAAAAACGATAAAATTTATGTGCTTGATTCACTTAATCATCGCATTCAAGTCTTTGGCCCGACCGGGAATTTGTTCTATATTTTTGGCGGCAGAGGAAGCGAGCCAGGTAAATTCATCGGACCGTCAGATATAAGCATCGACCCCGAAAATAGCTTTCTCTACGTGGCAGACAAGGGTAACCAGCGCATCCAAGTGTTTGAGCTTTCACAAAATTGAAACAGACTGCACAGCCAAACGGCAAGTTAGTGCTTGCCTCTACATCGCCACGCCGAAAAGACTTACTGACGGCGCTCGGATTGACCTTTCAAGTGCTGCCGAGCACCATCGACGAGATTATGGATCCAGCATTGGCGCCCGAGGAACTGGTGCTAAATTTAGCTCAGCAAAAAACTGCTGATGTTTTCAAAAGCCTTTCAGCTAAGTCGAGAGATGAGCGACTCCTTGTTTTGGGCGCAGATACTATCGTAGTTTTAGACGGAAATTTTCTCGGAAAACCCACCGATCGAGCCGAAGCAATAGATATGCTAAAAAGACTTTCAGGGCGAGCTCACGAAGTCTACACGGGCGTCTGGCTCATTGTTCGCGAAGAGGACGGACGGGTAATCGAAAGTCATAGTTGCGAACGATCAAAAGTCTTTTTCAGGTCGCTGGATGAGCGTGAGCTGGAAGCCTATGTCGATACGGGCGAACCTATGGACAAAGCCGGCGCCTATGCTCTGCAAGGTATAGGCGCAGCCTTGATCGAAAAAATTGAGGGCTCGCATACCAACATCGTCGGCTTGCCAATACCAAATGTGGTATCACTGCTGCGCGATAGTGGATATCTGATACTTGGCTTGCCGTAACGCTATCAGCTAATTAAACCGCCTTAATCGCAGTTTAGCAAAGTGAAGAACCAGGGTTTTTAACGAGCGCGCCGATCCTATAATGTGTTAACGTCTACTATGACCGTTTGAGGGGTTACTGGAGTGCGCAGACGAGACTTCACGACAGCATTTAGCCTGACCGTCATTAGCTCATTTTTGACGTGCGGAGCAGGTTTTGCAGCGGATGCAGACCCATCATTGGACCAGATGTTCTCAGACCCCGCCGTGACTGAAAAAAAGGCAGGTGGAGCGACAGAATCCAGCTCAGTAGAGGCATCTGGCGGTGCCGGTAGTGGTCCAGCGCCACTCTGTTCTATCGACGCGTTAAAACAGAGTGCCTTGATTAAAACCGGTGGCTGGCCAGGCATTGGACCGTTCAAAGGCGACGGCAGCGAGTACGTCGACGCAGGACAAAATCGACTAAAAATCGAATCGGCAAAAGACAAAATTACTAGCGCGGAGCTGCGCTTAAACAATCAGAACAAGAATACTGCCATCTTTAATCTAGAGATGAGCGCAGACTTCTTGCTTGAATCGCTGGGAGCCAAAGAAGCACGGATTTCAGATTTTAACGGGCAGCTCGAAAAGTCAAGAGTCCAACTATTACAGAGTAGTGAGTCCAAACCCCTTAACCTTTCGGCTGGTAGTTATGTTGTTAACTTGCACCCGGAACAAGATAAAACAGCTGCAGACAAATACTCATTCGTTATAAAAGTAAGCAGCAAAGACGCCAGCTCAGATTTGCTTAAACAGCATCCGCCAGAAAGTGCAACCGACTCGACTGACACTGACACAACCCCGTCTCGCGTCGCTTCTAATCCAGACAAGCAATCTGACACGACCGAAAACGGTTGGGAAACGTCCAAGCGCACAACAACCACGACAGCGTCTAAAACGCCACGTACAACGATTGCGTCGCCACCGGGACTGAGCTTTGGCATTGAGACACCAAAAGCTACAAGAACGACAGGATCGACACCGACCAAGATTGCTACAGCCACACCCCAGAGACCTCCAGTGACAAGCCCAAATACTGCGTCTCAAGCGACTGCATCGAGTCAGCCGACAACAACGGATAGCTCAAATCCTGATGAAACCAGTACAGCACCAGCAGCTCCAACCAGTTTGAAAGATACATTCAGAGAAGTTATCTTCAACTGGCAGAAACTGAAAAAGGTAGCCGTAAGGCAAAGAGACACTTCAGAGCTTTCCACTGCGCTGTCAGGAAAAGCCCTGATACGTCAGTCTGACGCAATCAAATGGCTGCAAACAAACAAAAAATACTACGACATGAACCCGAGATCGGTTGTCGTTGATCGCTACAACGAGCTCGTAAAAGGGCAGAAGTATGCCGTTTTTGCACAGGTGAAAGAATCAAGCAAGTATATGGATGAACCGACCGGACAGGTCATCAAAGACAGCGAAGACACTTACAATGTCAACTATACAATCGAAAAATCAGGAGACAAATGGTTGATTAGCGATTCTGCAATCGTGACGCAACCTGGTAAGAACAAGACTAGATAGATTCTGTCGGCAAGCCGGCACTAGAAAGCCCACAATTGACACTGCCAAATCGCACTAGCAAACAGATTCGTAACTCCAAGTCAACTTTAGCTCTCGCTCTTGGCTGCGCTGTAGCCGCCGGGTCGTCGCTGATGGTTCTAGCAGACAAACCTATCGCAGCGCAGTCGAGTCTCACCCTGGGCACGCGGTCAACCCTTCCGGTGGCAGCTCAAGCCGCGCCCTCGACAAGTATTCAATCGACCACAGCAGACAATCAAAACGCAAATCTTCTTTCTCTTAAAGATGAACAGGGAAAAGAAGTAAAACCTTCAGCGGTGCTCTCCGTTAACAATGACCTCTTGTTTCTCACGCCCAGATGCCTGTGGATATGTCCTGACGGCATAACGAATCTGAAAAACGGATTGGAATTAGCGCTCAAAAAGATTGAGCCGCCAAAAGCGTTTGGCAATGTAAAAATTCAAGAATTCAATAATTTTGCAGCCTGCCCGGGTCGTGCGTCGATAATCGTTCTCGATAAATCAGGTGACCTCTACGAATACTCGCCTCGCTCAAATAAGTGGCAGCTATTTCGTTCCAACCTGCCATTTCTGCAAGGGCAACCAGACCCTGAATTCATAGACTTAGCCGTTGCCGGAAAGACGGTCATGTTGCTTGACCCAGAGCGCAATCAAATCTGGCAAACGCCCGGTGGTCCGGCGAAAATGAACAGATATTTGAACGACACGCTGCCCTGGAGAATCAAGCCCGGCGATACTTACGTAGGCGATGGACTGTCTATGTCCAGCGACGAAAGTTCCATATTCATAGTCAAGAAATTTGGCAATATCTTCAAATTCAGCACCGAAGTTGGTGCCCCAGGCACGCATCAGATGCCTTTCAAGTACACTCGAGTCGCAGGCATGCGACCATCCAGAATCCTCACAGGACCCGGGATGCCGCTCTTCATTACAGAGCGCGAAAACAATCGAGTCCTTGTAATTGATAAAGCCACAGGACGCGTAGCGCAATTCCTATTCGCTAAAAACAGCGACCTGCGCGGTCTCATTCCTACAAGCGACGGCTTTTGGATTCTCAATGGCGGACGATTGCAGCAACGCAAGCTGGCTCAACCAGACAGCATGAAGGTAGCATTCAAACGTCACAGCAACGATGAGCGACTCGATGGCATGATCATTCCAATTAAAGGAGTTGCCCTGCCTCGTCACGTTGGTGTCTTCCCTGGTGCCCGCAGACTATACCGATTCGGAATACATGAGGGCATGGACTTCTTCCTCGACCCGGGCAGCCGCACCAAAGTGGCGATGAATACGCAAGTGCGCGCCGCTGACGGGGGTAAAGTCTTACGCAGCGATGTCAATTTCAAAGACATGAACGCCGCACAATTCAACAAAGTCATGAACGAATGCTATCGAGAGCACCGCACCTCTGACCACAATGAAGACCTGTTCCGCGGTTGCCAGGTCTGGATAAGCCATGGCAACGGCATTGTCACCCGTTATGCCCACCTGAACAAGGTGAACCCCCAGGTCAAAAAGGATCAACAGGTGGCTCGCGGCGATTTGATTGGATTTGTCGGAGTTTCCGGCACTGGTCAGAACCTGCCAGGTAGAGCTAAATATCCGCACTTGCATTTTGAAATATGGCTGGACGGCAAGTACCTGGGCTGGGGCATGACTCCGGCGGAGACAATGGGCGTTTACGAGGATATTTTCGGAAACGGAGTAGGTGAATAGAGATGTACAAATGCACGTATTCCGAAACCATTACTCGGACTGCTGTATCGATACTAGCTGCGCTCTCTCTATCAATATGCACCGCAGCCTCCGGCATCTCCAAAACCTCGACCTATCGAACCCACAGAACTTCCCACGCAGACAAAGAACTTGTCGCGGCTTTTCCGTTTCGCAAACATAAGAATGAAAGCAAGTCGAACGAAACAAAAACTGCACAGCCAAATTCGGAGTCGAACGCTGGAACAACTTCATCTCAAAATTCAAACAGTACAACAGAAACTGATTCAAAAATAAATTCCGCAGCAAACCAACCAGCGGAAGCAAACGGTGAAAAACCAGAATCCAAGCCAGGCGAAGTTGTACCGGGCAAAGCAGAACCCACTTCTCCGGGAGAAAAGACAAGCGCAGAATCTGATCAGTCTAAGAACACAGACAAATCAAATTCCAAAGATCAAGAAGACAAAAAATCCACAGAAAAGACGAAAAAGAAAAAAAAGGATAAGGATAAGGAAGACGGAAAGGACATAGAAAAGAACAAAGAAAAGAACAAAGACAAGAACAGAAAAGACGATGTAAAAGACCAGGAAAAACCCACAGAAGAAGTTCCAGATCAGAAAAAAAAGAAGGAAAAAAACAAAGACAAAAACGATAAACAGTCGAATAAAAATCAGAAACAAGATAAGAACATTGGAGAAAAGAACGAGTCCGGCAGCAACGACGCCGCCTCCGTTCAAGCAAGATCAAAAGACGACGAAAAAGCCGCAAACAAGGCAAAAGAAGCGAAAGAAGCCGCCGACAGAGAATTAGCAAAAGCCGCAAACAAGGCTGAAAAGAAAAAGCAGAAAGAAGCCAAAGCACAAAGCGAAGCCAGGGCACAGAGCGAAGCCAAGGCACAGAGCGAAGCCAAAGCTCAGAGCGAAGCCAAAGCTCAGAGCGAAGCCAAAGCTCAGAGCGAAGCCAAAGCACAGAGCGAAGCCAAAGCACAGAGCGAAGCCAGGGCTCAGAGCGAAGCTACGGCACAAGGCGAAGCCAAAGCAAAGGGCGACAAAAAAGACAGCACAGAAAAAAAATCAAACGACGAAAAGAACCAGCCGCCGGCGAAATCGAAGGCATCAGAGATCGAAACGGTTCCGGCGCGCACTACACAGGGGGACTACAAGCCAGATAGCGCACTGATCAGCTTGTTGAAGGATCTGGCACGAGCCCTTAATGACCCGACGGAACAGGCAAAGCTAGAAGACGAGAACCAGAAATTTGTTCTTAAACTGGCAGTCGATGTTTTAAATAAGGCAATTGACAGCCGCACTGATGCAAATCGAATCGTGGATAAAAACTCAATTTCGCGAAGTTCGATGAGCGCTGAAGCCTGGTCATCTGGCGATGTGAAGGTGTCAAACGAGTGTCGGGGTTCGCTTGCCGCGGTCTGGGCCAAGAAGGAGAATGGACTGCTCAACGTCACCATAGCTGGTTTCTGCAAAGACAAAGTGGCACCTTGTGGGAAAAACGCCGGTGAATATGTAGTTGTCGTTTCAGCGCACTCATCCATCCAAAAAGGTTTCGACATCCAAAGCCAGTCTGACGTCGATTTCTGGCTCGCCAAGCTAGTCTCAGTCAACGTAGACTCGTCATGCTGCAATACGCCACCAGATCAGAACAAGAGCTCCGACGCCGGGGACACAAGGGAGTTGAGCAAGCATTCTACAGTTGTTCTGCAGGCAATAATGACTGAACGTGAGCGTCTGTTCAATAACCCGACAGCGTCGGCGCTAACACCCGTCACAAGCCAGACTAACCTTGCGGAAGCACGAAAGGATAAGAATCAAACTGCAATAGCGGATGCAAGCGCCGCAGAAAAGCAGGAGGAGCGGAAGAACAAAGAAGTTTCAGCCCAGCAAGAGCCAGACCAGGTGCAGAAAGCAAAGACGGACAAGAAAGCAGAGAGAGAAAAACAACGTCTGCAGGATGAGCGGCAGAAACAGCTCGAAGCCGAAACCAAGCAAAAACAAAAGGAAGAAGAACGCCGACTGGAGGCGGAAAGCAAACGCAGATACGAGGAAGAAGAACGTCGCGCCGAGGCTGAAACCAAACGAAAAATGGAAGAAGAAGCTCGGCTTGCGGAATCAGAAGAGAGACAAAAAAAAGAAGAGAAAATTCGTCTGGCTCAAGCCGAGAAGATGCGTAAAGCTAATGAAAAGCTGCAAAAGGCGAACGGAAAACAACAAAAATCAGATGAAAAGCTGCTCAAGGCTGACGACAAAGATAATAGAAACGCGCCCATGAGCCGAGATGATGCGATTCTGGCTGAGGCAGCACGCCAGGTCGAACTCGAGCAGCAACAGGGAATACTCAACCTTGATCCATCCGGCCAAGTGTCGGGCGAGCAAATGTCGCGCGCCGATGCAATTCTGGCTGAGGCCGCCAGACAGGCGGAAGCGGAGAGACGAGAAGCTGCCGACATGCGCATGCCTTACGGTAATTCCAGTCCTGAAAACAATGCCATTGCGCCGTCAGTTGAGATTGACAATGAGCCAACCGCTCTTCGTCCGACGCCCAGAATCTCCGATCTTATTGGCTACCCGGATCTTTCCGATAAACTGGCATTGTCCATAGCAACACCCACGGCGCCGGGCGTTCCGTCAACATCGGCGACCATCGCAGTTCTTGATGAAACACAGAAAGAGAATCCCAGCCCACATAACGCGATGGATTACCCAACTCCCCCGCTGGAGACGCAAAAGCTTTCCACAACCAATTTGATCGCTGAAAGAGAAGCGGCGAAAGGCTGGGACAGTCCGGGTTTGCCTGCCGACGTGAAGGAGCCGGGCAACGGTTCCCGTATGGTTCTGCCGCAAAAAGCCATAGCTGGTCAACACATCACAGCATCGGTACTGGACGCGAACCGTACTGGTGAAAGCGGCATAGAGC